>JBJEYY010000001.1:0-3874 GCA_051887095.1 Faecousia sp.
GGCCCACGGCTTTCACCGCGGTGAGGCCGCCGTAGCCGATGGCGGCGTACATATCCTCCCAGTCGTCGAAGGAAAGCTTTTTCAGAAGCTGAGGGCCCACCTCCGGGTCCACGGTGATACTCAGCGGCAGTCCGCTGCGCCGCATTTCGGATTCGAAGGAGGCGCGGCCATGGATCACGTTCTCCTCCCGCTTCTCCTTCTTGAACCACTGCTTGATCTTGGTGCGGGCCTGGTTGGATTTGCAGATGTTCAGCCAGTCCCGGCTGGGGCCTTTGGCGCTCTTGGAGGTGAGAATCTCCACAATGTCGCCGTTTTTCAATGTGGCGTCGATGTTGCTGATCCGGTTATTGACCTTGGCGCCCACCATGGAGTTGCCCACTCCGGAGTGGATGGCGTAGGCAAAGTCGATGGGAGTGGAGCCGGAGGGCAGGGAGACGATCCGGCCCTTGGGGGTGAAGACGAAGACCTCGTCGTCAAACATGTCGATTTTCAGGGACTGGACATACTCCTCCGCGTCGGAGTCCTGCTGGCTTTCCAGGAGCCGGCGAACCCACTCAAAGTCCTTTTCACTGCCGGTGCCGCTGCCCTGCTTGTACTTCCAGTGGGCGGCGATGCCGTATTCCGCCGTTTCGTGCATGGCCCAGGTGCGGATCTGCACCTCGAAGGGGATGCCCTGGGAGCCGATGACGGTGGTGTGCAGGCTCTGATACATGTTGGGCTTGGGGGTGGAGATATAGTCCTTGAACCGGCCCGGCACCAGATTGAACAGGTCGTGGACATGGCCCAGCACGTTGTAGCAGTCGGGAATGGTGTCCACAATCACCCGGAAGGCGTACAGGTCGTACAGCTCGTCCAGGGTTTTGCCCTGGGTCTGCATCTTGCGGTAGATGGAGTAGACATGCTTGATCCGGCCATAGGTGGTGTTGCGGATGCCCATGGCGGTGAGGCGCTGGGTGATTTTGTTCTGGATGGTGCGCATGAAGGCCTCGTCCTGCTCCTTGTGAGCCTGCAGATACGACATGATCTCGTCATACTCCACCGGAGCAAGGTACCGCAGGGAGGTGTCCTCCAGCTCCCACTTGATCTTCTGCATACCAAGCCGGTGGGCCAGGGGGGCGTAGATGTCCATGGTCTCCCGGCATTTAAGAATCTGCTTGGCAGGGGTCTGGTACTGCATGGTGCGCATATTGTGAAGCCGGTCGGCAATCTTAATCAGCACCACCCGGATGTCCTTGGACATGGCCATGAACATCTTGCGCAGATTCTCCATCTGGGCCTGCTCGGTACTGGAGAAATTGGCCCGGGTCAGCTTGGTGACGCCCTCCACCAGCTCCGCAACGGTCTGCCCGAAGAGCTTCTCGATTTCCTCGTGGGAGGCGTCGGTGTCCTCAATGCAGTCGTGGAGCAGGGCACCCAGAATGGCGTCCATGTCCAGGCCCATCTCCGTGACAATTTCGGCCACTGCCAGGGGGTGGATGATATAGGGGGAGCCGTCCTTGCGTTTCTGCTGCTTATGCTTGTCATTGGCGTATTCCACAGCCCGGTCCACCAGGGCCATGTCCGCCCCGGGCATCCGGTTTTCGATGGTGGCGCGCATGGAGGCGTAGTGCTGTTCAAAGGTTTCCATTTTCGTCAGCTCTCTTTCGCGTGCAGCAGACGCTGCAGGGTCTGGCTCCCATTGAGGTCGGCCTTGCTTTCCCCGGGGGTCAGGGTGATGGATATGTATTTGTGCATCCGGTGAACCGAAAGCAGGCCCACGTCCTGGAAAATGTCCAGACAGGTCATGAGCTGCCCCAGGGTCATGGGATTGCCGGAGGCACGGACCAGTTTTCGGCACAGACAGATGGGGGATTCCCGAATCACGCCGCCGTAGGAGGACAGAAACCGCCACACGGTGGCAAGGGTCGCACGGCTCGGGGTCAGCAGGCAGGCCTCCCGGGGAGTGATCCGTCCGCCCCGCAGGGCAAGATAGGCGGAAACCTCCGGCTGGCATTCCGCCGCGCAGCTGGGGCGGATGTCCACCACGTTCATCTGCACGGTTTTTTCACCCCGGAAATCGTTGATCTGGGGCGTGAAGGCCACATCCACCAGATCGCCGGGGGCGATGGAGGCGGTTTCCGCGTTGGCGGAGAAGTAGATGGCATTGAGGCCCCAATGGCCCTGACGCAGGCGAAGCCGCATATGACGCCCGGAGCCCACCTGGGAGATCCGCTCCACAATCAGATTGCGCATCATCAGCACGCTCTTGGGACAGCCGTTGCCGCAGGGCTCCAGAATGGACAGAGATTCTACCCCTCGGATGGTCAGCAGCTCCGGAGCCACATCGCAGTCGATGTCCAGACTGGTCCGGGGAATGTCGTCCCGGTAGTAGCCCGCCGCCAGGGCGCTGATCTGTCTGCGGAACTCCGGGATGTTCTCCCGGGAGATGGTGAAGCCCGCCGCCAGCTCGTGGCCGCCGTAGCTTTCAAGCAATGGGGAAAGGGCGCTTAAGGAGGCGAACAGGTTAAAGCCTCCGTGGCTGCGGGAGCTGGCCTTCCCGTGGTCCCCGTCCAGGCAGATGAGAAAGGCGGGGCAGGCGTACTCCTCCGCGATGCGGCTGGCGACGATGCCCACCACGCCCTGATGCCAGCCCTCGTCGGCCAGCACAATGGCGTCGCAGTCCTGCCCCGGAGGGAGCATGGACACGGCCTGACGGTAGATTTCGGATTCCACGCTCTGGCGCTGGCGGTTCAGGTCGCACAAGGTCTTGGCCAGCTCCTGGGCCCGGAGGGGATCATCGGTGAGAAACAGCTCCACAGCCAGCTCGATTTTGCCCATGCGGCCCGCGGCGTTGATCCGGGGGGCCAGGACAAAGCCGATGGACGAGGCGCTGACGCTCTGGGGATCGCAGCCGCTCTGGGCCATCAGGGCGGCGATGCCCGGGCGGCGGGTGTGGGCCAGGGACTTTAGGCCCCGGGACACAAATACCCGGTTTTCCCCCAGTAGGGGCATCACGTCCGCCACGGTGCCCAGGCATACCATGTCGGCATACTCCTCCAGCACCTCCTCCTGGCTGCCGCAGAGGGCCGAGGCCAGCTTGAAGGCCACGCCCACGCCGGACAGATTCCGGTGGGGGTAGCCGTCCCCCGGACGATGGGGGTCCACTACAGCGGCAGCATGGGGAAGGGATTCCTTGCATTCGTGGTGATCGGTGATGACCAGGTCAATGCCCAGCTCCCGGCAGAGCTCGGCCTCCTGCACCGCGGTAATGCCGCAGTCCACGGTGACGATGAGCGTGACCCCCTGGTGGCTCAGCTGGCGGATGGCGATGGGGTTTAAACCGTAGCCCTCCTCCAGACGGCCGGGGATATAGGGGACGCAGTCCGCCCCGTGACGGCGGAGAAAATCCGTCAGCAGGCAGGTGGAGGTAATGCCGTCCACGTCGTAGTCCCCGAAGACCGCGATTTTCTCCCCCCGGGACATGGCAAGCCCCACCCGGCCAGCGGCCAGGGCCATATCCGTCATGGCAAAGGGGTCCGGCAGGGGGCAGCTGCAGCCGAGCTTGTCAGTAACCTCCTGGGGGGTGGTCATGCCCCGGGAGGCCAGAACCATGGCAGCCAGGGGGGTATATCCGCTTTGAACCAATGTGTTTACCGCGGCGCTGTCCGGCTGCGCCACATTCCAAATTCCATACTTCACGTGCACACACATCCAAATAAATACTTTTCCCTACAGTATACCAAAAATTCACCGAATGCACAATAGGCAGTTAGGATTTTTATTGGAAATGACGGGAAAAAAGAGGGGGAATTCCAAGGGGCGGGAGGCAAAGAGGAAGTGTAAATTGTTGTTTACACTACTCGTTTCAAATTTCCTGTCATTGCGAACCAGTCCG
>JBJEYY010000002.1:0-3826 GCA_051887095.1 Faecousia sp.
GCGCACACTGGCGTGGCAATCCCCCGGTAAAAAGGGGAAACGGAACGAAAACGGCCCTAAATCCTTGGGGGATTGCCACACCAGCGTGCGCGCTGGTTCGCAATGACAACGTTTTTCGGAGCGACAAACACCAATTTGTCTGTGCCTTTCTCCGTCAATGGAACAGACCGCCCCTCCGGGTACCGGAGGGGCGGAAAGTCAATGTTCACATCTTCCGCAGCCGTTGCACACGCCCTTGGTGACGCACTCCGGCTGGCGCACCAGCTTGCTGAAGTAGTCGGCGCTGAGCCGGGGCGCTTCCTCGTTCTGCCGGGACGGTTCGCCATCCGGGCGGGGCTTTTTCTCCGGGGACGGGGTCTGAGGCTCCTTATTTACCATTGCCGGAACTTGCCCAGGGTCTCGCCGCCCTGCTCTTTGGCTTCCTCGGCGGCCTTCTTGGCCATGTCGGTGTACAGTCCGTGCTGATGCTCCTCCACGAACTGCTCGTAGCTGGGATCCTTGGCCCGGAACTTCGCATTGCGGGGCAGGGGCACATCCTGATCCACCAGAATATCCTGCACCTTGCGGATGTCCACCCCATGGGCGGTGGTTCCGTCGGCCACAGCCACCGCGGCGGCCACGCCCGCGGCCTGACCGGTGCCCACGCACTGGGGGATCAGGTTCAGCCAGTCGATGGCCACGTTGTCGGCGGAGAGGTGACGGCCCGGGCACAGCAGATTCTCCACTTCCTTGGGCAGAATCGCACGGTAGGGGATCTCCACGGGGCCGCAGTCGTTGATCTGGCAGATGGTGGAGTGCCAGGCGATGACATCGTCATGCTTGATGGCGAAGGCGAAGTCGTTGGCGCTCATGACGTACTCTCCCTTCAGACGGCGGCTGCACCGGGTGCCCAGCTGGGGCGCAATGTCGTAGAGGTAGGCGTTGCCGAAGGCAGTGGGGACGGTCTCCCGCAGATATTCCAGCACATCCCGGATGGTATCGCGGGTGTTCATCTCGGTTTCGGTCTGATCCTTGATGACGGTGCAGTCCCGGTTGGCATGCCAGTTGTTGATCCAGCACACGTCATTCTGGTTGGAGGCCAGGGGCATGGCACGGAAGCCCGCCACCTTGGACAGCTGGGCCCGGAGGGCGTTGGCCAGGTCCGGATGGGCATTCTTCCACTCGTGGAAGGCGGCCCAGTCGCAGCCGCCGATCCGCCACACCAGGGCGGTGGTGCTGGAGCGGCACTCCGCGTCGGCCAGGGTTTCGTGGGAGGCGCCTGCCCGGGCGTAGATGTCGCCGTCGCCGGTGGCGTCGATGACCACCTTGGCCAGGATGGCCTTGCGGCCCTCCTTGCTCTCGAAAATCACGCCCTTGATGACGCCGTCCTCCACAATGGGACGGGTGCCCATGCTGTGGCACAGTACCCGGATGGAATCCTTATGCTCCAGGAGCATCTTGTCCATTTCAATCTTCAGCTGATTGGGCTCAAAGTACACCGCCCGCACCAGCTGGGAAGGCTTGCAGCCGCCGAAGCCGCCCCGGCTGACACAGTCGTGGATGGCGCTCCAGGCGTAGAGCTTCAGCGGATCGGTCTGGCCGATCTCGTCCAGGGAGGGAGCCCGGACCGCCCCGGGAATCTTCTGCAGACGGGTGAACCACTCCTCCTGCAATCCCCGGACGAAGGACTTGTCATACCAGCTCAGGTTGGGCACCATGATCACATAGCCGCCGGTGACATCGCCGCCCATGTAGCCGTAGCGCTCCATGAGGATGATGTTCTTGGCGCCCGCCCGGGCTGCCGCGATGGCCGCGGAGTGACCGGCGGCGCCGCCTCCCACCACCAGAATGTCGCACTGGTCGTAAACAGGGATTTCGGAGCTCTGCTCCAGATAAGTCAATTTCTGCTCGCTCATAGACTTTCCTTTCTTTTGGGAAGCCCCGGCATTTCTGGGAAATGCCGGGACTGGTTGTGAATTTGGTTAATGCTTATGCGAAGACATAGCCAAAGACGATACACACCAGGCTCGCTACCACAATGAAGATGCCGTTGGTCACCACGCCCTTTGTCCACATGAACTTGGTGGTAATCTCCTTGCGGCCATGGAGCAGCGGGGCATAGGCGATGGCGCCATTGGTCATGAAGGCGCACATGCCGCCCAGGATGCTGGCCACGCCCAGAACGCTGGCGCAGACCAGGCCGTTCTGTTCCAGACCCACCGCGATGGGAATGCAGATTGAGTTGATGGTGAAGCTGACGGGCATACCGTTGGTGAAGTTGGTGAACACGGTGGAGATCACCACGCACAGGATGACCAGGATGGGCCAGCTGGAGTTGCCCATGATGGGATTCAGAGCGCCGGCGATGGCGGCCTTGATGCCATAATCGTCGGAGGCGATGGCTCTGCCGCAGATGGTGAAGCAGCCGGCCACGGCCACGATGCCCCACATGGTCTTGCTCTGCAGCAGCTTGACGCCGTTGATGAAGGGCTTGCCGTCCTTGTCGCGGCACATGCTCAGCACGCCGAAGACGATGATCCAAATCCACACATTGCCGATGCGGTTATAGTATTCCAGGATGGGGGAACCCTTGGGGATGATCATGCTGGCCAGCAGGAACAAAATGGCGAACAGCATCGCGCACAGCAGGATAATCTGGCGCTTGTTCATCTTGGTGTCCTCTTCCTTGATGCCCATTTTCTCAAAGCTGAAGTTCTTCAGCGGAGTCAGGTCGGTCTTCCACACAAAGCGGACGAAAGCGATGAAGCCGGCAACAAACAGCATCACGACCAGGGTCGCGGTAATCAGGTAAGCGCCATTGTTGAAGGACAGGCCGTTGGCCTCCAGAATGCCGTTGATGAGGGCGATGGAGGACAGGTGGATGCCCTTGAAGGGCAGAACGTAAGCAGCCATGCCGGAGATGTAGGTGCCCAGCAGCAGCTCACGCTTTAGGTCGGAATCTTCCTTGATGTCACAGACTTCGGCAATGGAGTCGACGATGGGGAAGAACAGCAGAATGGTGGTGGTAGCAGAGCTGACCAGAGCGGCGCAGATCATGACCAGCAGGAAGTAAATGGCCAGGAAACGAACCCCGTTGCCCTGCATGATTTTCAGCTTCATCATCTTACGGGCCAGAACGTTGATGGCACCGGAATCGGTAACGGCGCCGGTCAGAGCCATAACCCAGATGATCTGCTGGATGGTGGTATCGCCAAACCATGTGCCCAGCAGGGCGCTGCCCTTGGTGAACTGACCCCAAACCAGGGCGAACAGGCCGAGCACGGCGGGCCAGAAGGTCTCACCGGTGGCAACAGTGGCGATCAGAACGCCGAAGAAGACACCCAGAACGGTCATGCCCTCCGGCGTGATCCCGGCGAAAGGCGGAACAATCACACGGAACAGGAACATGAAGCACAGGGAAACGGCACACCAGATGTAGTATGATGTGTTTTTTGACTTTGCCATGGTACCAATCCTCTTTTCTATATATTTGCCTCCTCCCGCGGGAAGGAAGCTTCGGGGATGGTACTATCTTAGCATGGGCAAAAGGAATTCGAAAGCAACAAAAAGGGAACGTGCCGTCACAAAATACCAACACGTGACAATGGATGGCGGTATTTTTGTGCAATATATACAATGCGCATCCGTACCACGCACTTCAATGCGCCCGTCCTTCGCAAGCAGCGCGGTAAATTGTTGTTTGAAATCTTGCGCTAAAAAAACGCTGTCATTGCGAGCCAGTTCGCAAACTGGCGTGGCAATCCCCTTACTTAGAGGGAAAATGTACCGATGAGTGCCCGGAAGAGTGGGAGCCGCTGCGATTTTTGACGGTAATCGTTACCTGGTT
>JBJEYY010000003.1:0-3802 GCA_051887095.1 Faecousia sp.
CGGACCGCTAAACAACATTTTACCGAACAGCTGAGTAAAGCCGATAAGCACATTTCAAATTATTTTGATAAAAACAGGTCGATTTTTCATCAGTGTTCCGTTTATGCCGCAATAATTGTCAACTGTCAATTGTCAATTGTCAATTCGTTCTGCTGCTGGGATATTGGCTTTTCGGCAGATTGGGGTAGGGGACGACCTTGTGCTCGGGGAGGCTTTCCGCCAGGGCGGTGATAGCGTCCATCAGTTTTGCGCACAGGTCGTGGCGTTGACTTGCAATGGGAATCTCGGGGTCATAGTAGACCGGTTTTCCGATGACGATTTTCTTCAGGGCGGGGCAGACGTAGATGGGCACGAAGGGGAGGGCTTTTCCTGTTTGCTTGTAGTAGAGCTTGGCCACGTCCGTGAAATTCTCCTGGAAGGCGTGGACAATGTGGTTGTGCTCCTGGAGGCACTCCGGGAAGATCACCACATCGCTGCCCTCCTTGAGGGCGTTCACCGTCTGCTTGAAGGTGTTGATGACCCTGCCGTCCCGGTAGACCCCGATGGTATCCGCGTGGTTGAAGATGCACACGCACAGCGGGGCGATGAGGTAGGAGAGGATTTTGTAGAACCACCGGGTAGCCTTGGGCTTGCCGGACCAGAAGTCCTGGTAGGCGTAGGCGGGGACTTCCTTCAGGTGCATCATCTGTCCGGCGCACCAGATTTTCCGGGGCCGGGGGTAGTAGAGCACGGAGGTAATGGGCCCGTTTATCTGGGCGTGGTTCCCCACGGCCACCACAGGCTCGTTGGGCAGATTCTCCGCCCCCTCCACGGTGATGCGGGGATAGAACACCCAAACCAGCCAGCGGCAGAACCGGTAGACCGTCCTTTGTATGGTTTGCAGCATGAAATCAGTCCTCCATGTACAGTTTTCTCGGATTGATTTGGATACAGTGCGGGAAATTGGTGTTTGTAAGGGTGCGCCCCAGATTTTCTGTCATTGCGAACCAGTCCGCTTAAGTGGTGTGGCAATCCCCCGGTAAAACGGGGAAACGGAGCGAAAAGCAGCCAAAAACCTTGGGGGATTGCCACGCCACTGCGCCCGCAGGCGCGTCCAGAGCGCAACCGCCGAAGGCGGCTCTTAGCGCGGAGGAGTGTGCGCACTGGCTCGCAATGACAACGTTTATTTGGTACGCTAAACAACAATTTGTCTTTCCGTTTCAGTCGAGGGGCATTTTACAGAAACTTCCTGAACGGAGTATCAACTGAATGTGAACAGATTGTGAAGGAAAGCCCCCTCCCGGATGGGAGGGGGCTTTTGTATGCAAGAGTTTATTTACTTGCTCAGGAACGCGTCGATAGAGGCGGCGCCCTTCTTGCCGGCGCCCATGGCGAGAATTACCGTGGCCGCGCCGGTGACCGCGTCGCCGCCGGCGAACACGCCCTCCCGGGTGGTCATGGCGTCCTCGTTTACCACGAGGCACCCTTTCCGGTTGGTGTCCAGGCCCGGGGTGGTGGAGCGGATCAGGGGGTTGGGGCTGGTGCCCAGGGACATGATCACGGTGTCCACATCCAGGTCGAACTCGCTGCCCGGAACCTCCACGGGACGGCGGCGGCCGGAGGCGTCGGGCTCGCCCAGCTCCATGCGGATGCAGCGGATGGCCTTCACCCGGCCATTCTCGTCGGGGAGAATCTCCACGGGGTTGCAGAGAGTTCTAAACTCGATGCCCTCCTCCTTGGCGTGGTGCTGCTCCTCCAGACGGGCAGGCATTTCGGCCTCGCCCCGGCGGTAGACCACGTACACCTTGTCCGCGCCCAGGCGCATGGCGCACCGGGCCGCGTCCATGGCCACGTTGCCGCCGCCCACCACGGCCACAGCCTTGGACTTAATGACGGGGGTGTCGGCATCGGGGTTGTAGGCCTTCATCAGGTTGGTACGGGTTAAGTATTCGTTCGCGGACATGACGCCCTTCAGGCTCTCGCCGGGGATGTTCATGAACATGGGCAGGCCCGCGCCGGAGCCTACGAACACGGCCTTGTAGCCCATGTCGAAGAGCTCGTCAATGGTCAGGACCCGGCCGATGACCATGTTGGTCATGACCTCCACGCCCTGGGCCTTCAGCTTCTCGATTTCGTTGGCCACGATGGCCTTGGGAAGACGGAACTCGGGGATGCCGTAGACCAGCACGCCGCCGGCGGTATGCAGGGCCTCGAACATGGTGACAGCGTAGCCCCGCTTGGCCAGGTCGCTGGCGCAGGTCATACCGGCAGGGCCGGAACCAACCACGGCTACCTTTTTGCCGTTGGGCTCTGTCTTCTCCGGCATGGCGTTGATGTTTTCCCGATACCAGTCAGCCACGAACCGCTCAAGTCTTCCAATGGCCACAGGCTCGCCCTTGATGCCCCGGACGCATTTGCTTTCGCACTGGGTCTCCTGGGGGCAGACCCGGCCGGAAAGGGCGGGCAGGGCGTTGGTGGATGTAATGATCTCGTAGGCGGCCTTGAAGTCGCCCTCTTTTACCTTGGCAATGAACTCGGGGATGTGTACGTTGACGGGGCAGCCCTCCACGCACTTGGGATTCTTGCAGCCCAGGCAGCGGTTGGCCTCTTCCACGGCCATTTCGGCGGTGTAGCCCAGGGTGACCTCCTGGAAGTTCCGGGCACGGACCTCGGGCTCCTGCTCGGGCATGGGGGTCTTGGTCAGAGTCATATTCGCCATTTCGGTATCCTCCCTTACTTGATGAGCTGCTTGCCCATGGCTTCCATGCGGCAGGTGTGGGTGGCGTTTACCTCGGCCTCCCGGTCGCGGTAGGTGCTGTTGCGGCTCATGAGCTCCGCGTAGTCCACCTGATGGCCGTCAAACTCGGGCCCGTCCACGCAGGCGAACTTGGTCACGCCGCCTACGGTGACCCGGCAGCCGCCGCACATACCGGTGCCGTCGATCATGATGGGGTTCAGGGATACGCTGGTGTGGGTGCCGAAGGGTTTGGTGGTGAGGGAGACGAACTTCATCATGGGCACGGGGCCGATGGCCAGAACCTCGTCGAACTGCTCGCCCGCCTCCAGCAGCTCCTTCAGGGGCTCGGTGACCAGACCATGGCGGCCATAGGAGCCGTCATCGGTCATGAGGATGAAGCGGTCGGCCACTTCCTTGAACTCCTCCTCCAGGATGACAATGTCCTTGCTCCGGAAGCCAACAATGACGGTGACCTCGGCGCCAGCCTCCTTAAAGCCCCGGGCAGAGGGCAGGGCAATGGCGCAGCCCACGCCGCCGCCAACGACACAGACCTTCTTCTTGCCTTCCACGGGGGTGGGCTTGCCCAGGGGGCCCACAAAGTCCTGGATGTAGTCGCCCTCGTTAAGGTTACCCAGTGCGTTGGTGGAGAAGCCCACCTTCTGGAAGATGATGGTTACGGTACCGGCCTCCCGGTCGTAGCCCGCGATGGTCAGGGGCACCCGCTCGCTCATGTCGTCCACCCGGAAGATGATGAACTGACCGGCCTTGGCCTTTCTGGCAATGAAGGGGGCCTCGATGTCCATCAGGGTGACGGAGGGGTTCAGCTCCTTTTTGCGCACGATTTTATACATATCCTGATCCGTCCTTTTTTGAATTTTTGAAAAGTCAGGGAACGCTCATACGATATCCATTATAATGCCATATGTTGGATTTGTCAAATACATATCGATATATTTGTGACGAATATACAAATTTTTTGGCTCCTGCCTGTCAGCGGCGGTGATCGCGGTATTCGCCAAATCGGTGTTTGTAAAAAACGCTGTCATTGCGAGCCAGTGCGCACACTGGCGTGGCAATCCCCCGGTT
>JBJEYY010000004.1:0-3792 GCA_051887095.1 Faecousia sp.
CCAGTGCGCACACTGGCGTGGCAATCCCCCAAGGATTTAGGGCCGTTTTCGCTCCATTTCCCCATGTTACCGGGGGATTGCCACACCACTTAAGCGGACTGGTTCGCAATGACAGAACATTTGGAACGTGTATTGTAAACAACAATTTATCGCTCTGTCGTTGAGGCTTTCCTCTGTTCCAGGTAGATGAGCAGCACGCCGATGTCCGCGGGGCTCACTCCGGAGATTCTCCCCGCCTGACCCAAGGACACGGGGCGGATCTTATCCAGCTTCTGCCGGGCCTCCAACCGCAGTCCCGCGATGGCGTTGTAGTCCAGATCCTCCGGCAGCAGCCGGGATTCCTCCTTCCGGAATTCCTCCACCTGCTTTTCCTGCCGGGCCAGATATCCTTCGTACTTGAGCTGGATCTCCACCTCCCGGGTTACTGCCCCGGGAAGCGCTCCCCGTTCCGGGTCAAAGGGTGCCAAATCCTCATAGCTGACCTGGGGCCGCCGCAGCAGATCGGAAAGCCTGGCGGAATTCTCCACCGGGGTAGTTCCCCGGGCTTCCAGCATGGCGTTTAAGTCCCGGGAACCGGGGATGCCGCTTGACTCTAAGCGGCGAATCTCCCGGCGGACGGCTTCGTATTTCTCCTCCACCTGCCGCAGCCGCTCGGGAGGCACCAGTCCCACCTGAGCTCCGATGCGGGTCAGCCTCCAATCCGCATTGTCCTGACGGTGGAGGAGCCGATATTCGCACCGGCTGGTCATAATCCGGTAGGGCTCCTCGGTGCCCTTGGTCACCAGATCGTCAATGAGGGTTCCGATGTAGCTGGTGTCCCGGGTCAGAATCATGGGCGGCCTGCCCAGTATTTTCAGGGCGGCGTTGATTCCCGCCACCAGGCCCTGGGCGGCTGCCTCCTCATAGCCGGAGGTGCCGTTGAACTGCCCCGCGCCGTAGAGGCCGGAAACCACCTTGGTTTCCAGCGTGGGCAGCAGCTGGGTGGGGTCCACGCACTCATATTCAATGGCGTAGGCAGGGCGCATGATTTCAGCGTGCTCCAGCCCCGGCACCGTGCGCAGCATCTGAATCTGCACATCCTCGGGCATGCTGGAGGAAAAGCCCTGAATGTACATCTCCTCCGTATTCAGCCCGCAGGGCTCGATGAACAGCTGATGCCGGGATTTGTCCGCAAAGCGGACAATCTTCGTCTCGATGCTGGGGCAGTACCGGGGCCCCACGCCGGAGATGGTGCCGTCGTACATGGGACTGCGGTCTAAGTTCTCCCGGATGATCCGGTGAGTTTCCTCATTGGTATAGGTCAGATAGCACACGGCGGCGTTCTCGGGTCTGGCTTCCGTGCGGAAGGAGAAGGGCTCCGCCTCGTCCTCCCCGGGCTGAATTTCCATTTTGGAAAAATCGATGCTTCTGCGGTTGACCCTGGGGGGCGTTCCGGTTTTGAACCGCCGCAGGGACAGGCCCAGCGTACGCAGATTGTCCGCCAGCCCCACGCTGGGGTGCATTCCGTCAGGGCCGGAGGCAACCACGCTCTCCCCGGTGATCAACGTGCTGTCCAGGTACGTTCCCGTGGCGATGACCACAGCCTTCGCACTGTACTCGGCCCCCAATTGGGTACGCACGCCCCGGACGGCTCCGCCCTCCGTGAGCACCTCCACGATCTGGGCCTGCTTCAGCTCCAGCCCCTCCTGGAGCTCCAGGGTGTGCTTCATGTACTCCTGATATTTCCGCCGGTCGGCCTGGGCCCGCAGGGAGTGCACCGCCGGGCCCTTGCCCCGGTTCAGAGTGCGGTATTGGATGCAGCTGTGGTCGGCAGCCACTCCCATCTCCCCGCCCAGGGCGTCCAGCTCCCGGACCAGGTGGCCCTTGCCGGTGCCGCCGATGGCGGGATTGCAGGGCATATTCCCCACCGCGTCCAGATTGATGGTAAAGAGAATGGTTTTGCAGCCCAGCCGCGCCGCCGCCAGGGCCGCTTCGATCCCGGCATGGCCCGCGCCGATGACGGCCACATCGCAAACTCCGGCAAAATAGGTCATAGGTATTGCTCCTTTATTCGTCCAGCCAATCCCGCACCATTTCTTCACAGGAACGGCTCATCTCCCGGCTGAAATCGCTGTTCCATTTCCGTTGGCAGAATCCTTGGACATACTCCTCCAGCTCCTGCTCGCTCTTTCCCGTCTGCTCCCGGAGCATCCGGGGCATTTCGGCGGACTTGGCCGGGTCGTATCCGTTTTCATACACCAGATCCTGTGTCTGGAAGCGGTCGGGCTTGGGCCGGTTTTTCTGCTGCTCCGTCGGGTAGCCCATCACCAGCAGGGCAGCGGGCACCACATACCGGGGCAGCTGCAGCAGCTCCCGGTGGAATTCAAAATTCTCCGTAATATCCCCGATGTAGCAGCTGCCCAGCCCCAGGCTGTGGGCTGCCACCACCGCGTTCTGTGCGGCGATGAGGGCGTCCGCCTGGGCCAGGAACAGGTCCCCCATTCCCGGCTTTCGAACCTCCTGTACATACCGGCAGAACACATCGTACCACCGCCGGTAGTCCGCGCAGAAGATCAGCACCAGGGGTGCCGTGGCGATAAAGGGCTGATTGTCGCAGCTTTTGGCCAAAGCGGCCTTCTTTTCCGGGTCCGTGATGTCCAGAATGGTGTACAGCGCCATATTTCCCGCGGTGGGGGCCTGGATAGCCGCCTCCAGAACGGCCCGCTTCACATTCTCCTCCACGGGACGGTTTTCAAAAACCCGAACGGATTTGCGCTGGTACAGCTGCTCGATAACCGGATTCATGCCTCTTCCTCCACTTTTTTCTCCTCCTGTGGGAGGGTAAAGGGCTTCATCACCACTTCGCAGCGGTTGATGGGGGTGCCCAGGGCGTGGAACTTCTCCTCGTAGCCGGTCATGATCCCCACCACGCCATGCTCGTGAAGGTTCCGGGTCAGGTTCCGGACCTCCAGGCCGCAGGCAGCAAACTCCTCCAGAGAATATTCAAACAGCGCCGCGTTGTCGGTCTTGAAATGGACCTCACCACCTTCCCGGAGCACATGGGAATACTTTTCCAGAAAGCTCCTGTGGGTCAGACGGCGCTTGGCGTTCTTCTTCCGGGGCCAGGGGTCGGGGAAGTTTATGAACAGCCGGTCAATCTCGCCGGTTGTGAAAATCTCCTCCATATTGGCCACATCCATATCGATGAAGAACACGTTGGTAAGCCCCATATCCCGGGCCTTCTCCATGGCCACCACCATGGCCTCCCGGCAGCGTTCCACGGCAATGAGGAGCACATCCGGATTTGCCTGGGCGGTTTCCGCGGTGAATTTGCCCTTGCCGCAGCCAACCTCCACCCAAAGCTCCCGGGTGTCCTTCTTCAGCTCCCGCCAGCAGCCCTTCCGGGCGGCAGGGTCGGGTATCCGGTAGGCCCCGCATCGCTCCATCCGAGGCTCCAGGTTTTTCATCTTTCTCATTCGCATATCGATTCCTCCAACGGAAAAATCTCCGTAATTTTTCAGTGTAACATTATAGCAGAAGAACCCCCATCCGTCAAAGGAAAAGTAATCACACGCTGACAGATAAATTGTTGTTTAGCGCAACAAGAAATGCTGTCATTGCGAGCCAGTGCGCACACTGGCGTGGCAATCCCCCAAGAATTTAGGGCCGTTTTCGTTCCGTTTCCCTATTTTACCGGGGGATTGCCACACCAGTCTGAGGACTGGTTCGCAATGACATATAACTTGGAACATATACTGTAAAATGCTTATCGACTTAACTCAGCAAGCCACAACATCTTGAAAAGGTCCGATT
>JBJEYY010000005.1:0-19316 GCA_051887095.1 Faecousia sp.
TCTCAACACGGTCTGCCGGATTGGATTTGATAATGCCGAGCTGGAACGCATACTGGAGGCATTTGCGTACATTTGCATGACGACGGATAACTGTAGTCGGGGACAATCCCGCTTCCAGCAGGCTTTGGTAGTAATCCTGAATGATTTTGGGATGTCGTTCCAAATCCTGAACCGTACAATTCCTTTCCATGAAGAAGGGAATGATACTTTTCTCAACGTTCATGGCGTAAGCAGCATAGGTGGTTTCCCCTACTTTGCTTCGCATCATTTCCAGCCATTCCCTGATAAAGTCTGCAAAAAGAATGGGAACCTGGTCGCAACAGGGATTTGCCGTTTCTGCCGGGTTTGTGGCGATCCAGCGAGGATCAACTGCATACCCAAGGCAAGTGGTCAGCGTTTCATGATAGAAAGCCCCAAACAATTTTCATCATCCCTATCTTTTGTACGATTTATGATATAGCTGGCACCAAAACCTTCTGATCAAGCCAATCGCTCTCTGGCTTGCACACAAGACGGGCGTTTGTGATGCAAAGCTTTATGCCAAATGCTCCAGCAGAGCTCAGAACATGACAACTCCGGCTCCGGGAGGAAACCCAAAGCCGGAGTTTTTCCGTCGTCAGGATTTGCGTTTCCTCACAGCACGCCGAACAACGCATCCAGGTCCGCCCCCTCCAGAATTCTGCCGCTGGGCTTTTGGGCGTTGGCCAGCATGGCCTCCACCTTGTTTGCCACCGCCACATCGAGAAAGCGTTCCATATCAATGCCCCGCAGCTCGAAGAACAGGGCGGGCTGCGTATCCAGCCGGGCGCCCACGCCGTAGAGGGCAGCTGCCACATGCTTGCACATCAGCGCCCAGTCAGGGCAGCTGCAGGTGAAGCTGATCTCTTTCGGCGTGGGGAACAGGCCCTCCGGTCCCAGGAACAGCTCCTTCAGGTCCTCCGGGAAGTCTCCCGCTGCCAGGGCTTCCAAATTTTCAATCCGCCTGCCGCATTTCTGTAAGATCGCCTGACATTTTTCCTCGGAAAGGGGGCTGATCCGGATCTCGACCTTATAGGGGGTTTTCCGGCTCCCCTGCACCTTGGCCTGGACCTTGCCTTTTTGAATTTTCAGATCCAGCACCGCACCGGTGCGGATATACCGCTTTCCACGGTCCAAACGGCTTTCATAATCCGCGTACTGTTCCAAATTACTGCACCAGGCCTGGCCCCACCAGCTTTTCGCAATGATTCTCCCGGAGATCACCACCGGCTCCAAAAGCTGGCCCTTGGCCCTGGCTTTTTTCTGACTGGCTGCGGAGTTTTTGCGAAGCTCCGCGGCTGTCGGCTGGCTGAAATTTCCCTCATTCCAATACTTGCTCATGTCATACACCCCCAGGCCTATTCCAGACGCAGCAGCGCCATCAGCTCCTCATTGCTCAGCTCCGTGATCCACGTTCCGGAGTCGGAGCCGATGACATTTTCCGCCAGCGCACGCTTGGATTCGATCATGTCGTCTATTTTTTCCTCAATGGTACCCTGACACACCAGCTTGTGTACCATAACATTTTTCTCCTGCCCGATCCGGAAGGCCCGGTCTGTGGCCTGATTTTCCACAGCCGGATTCCACCAGCGGTCAAAGTGGATGACATGATTGGCTTTCGTCAGGTTCAGGCCCGTGCCGCCCGCCTTGATAGACAGCACGATAAAAGGAACATAAGCTTCCCCCTGAAAGGCTTCCACAATTCTCCGGCGTTTGTCCACCGGCGTGCCTCCGTGGAGAACGAACCCCTCCGCCTGGAACACGGTGGACAGGAACGATGCCAGGACCTCCGTGATCTCCCGGAACTGGGTGAACACCAGGACCCGTTCCCGTTTTTCCCGAATGGTTTCGCACAGCTCCTTCAGCATGTCGAATTTGCCGCTGTCCTCCACAGCAAAGGCTGTCTGCCCCAAATATTGATCCGGATGGTTGCAGATCTGTTTCAGCTTGGAAATGGTAGCCAGCACCAACCCGCGGCGCTCCATGCCGTCGGCCTCCCGAAGCCGCTTTTCCATATCCGAAACCAGCTTGCGGTACAACACCACCTGCTTTTTCGTCAGTCCTACATAGTCCACCGTCTCCATTTTTTCCGGCAGGTCAGAGATGATGCGCTTGTCCGTCTTCACCCGGCGCAGCAGGAAGGGGGATACCATGGCCTTCAATCTGGCATAGCCCTCCGGGTGTTCCCCAAGTCCCCGGCAGTAATTGCGGAATTCCTGGGAGGTCCCCAGCAGTCCCTTATTCAGGAAATCAAACAGGGACCACAGATTGGTCAGATCGTTTTCAATGGGTGTGCCGGTCATGGCGATACGCATGCGGGCGGTCAGCTTTTTGATCTCCCGCGTCTGTTTGGACACCGGATTTTTGATGGCCTGGGCCTCATCCAGGATCACGCAGTCCCAGGTTACGGCCTGCAATGCCGCAATCCTGGCCGCCATACCATAGGTCGTGATGGTCAGGAAAGCCCGGTTCTCTTCAAGCTGCGATGTCAAAGCGGCGGATGTCTTCCCATGGAGAATCTGCAATTCCATAGACGGGGTAAACCGCTCCGCCTCCTTCTGCCAATTCCCGATCAGAGAAGCGGGAACCACCAGCAACGCCCGGGCATCCTTCCGTGCGCTGCGCAGCCGCTCCAGATAGGCCAGCACCTGCACGGTCTTGCCCAGGCCCATATCGTCGGCCAGACAGGCGCCAAACCCCAGCTCGTCCATATAGCTCAGCCAGGTATAGCCATTTTCCTGGTAGGGCCGGAGGGTCGCCTGAAGGGTTTTTGGCGGCGTGACGCTCCGGATAGTCTCCGGCTTTCTCAGGCTCGCAAGCAGCGACGCCAGCCAGGCGCCGTTGGTGACAAGGCCCCCTACATCCGCCGGTGCCTTTTCCGCTCCCAGTTCCATGCGGAGAGTGTCCATCAGCGTAACTTCCTCCGGCATGTCCTCCATCTGCGCCAGCAGGGACCGCAGGCGCCTGTGATCTACCTCCACCCATTTGCCTTTCAGGAAGGCCAGGCCCTCGGTCTGGGACAGCAGCTTCTGAATATCCTCCTGAGACAAAGCAGTCCCATCCACTTCCAGCGCCGGCTGCAGGTTAATCAGGGTGTTGAACCCAAGCAGTGAGGGCTTATCCTCGCCCATGCGCACTGACAGGGAAACGGAAGCAGCCTTTTTCCGCCACCAGTTGGGGATCCGGCACAGGATGCCCACAGACTCAATGGCCTCTACCTGCTTTAAGAAGGTATAGGCCTCCTCCGCCGTCAGCTTCAAGGGATGGAACATCTCTCCGTTTTCCATAAAGGCGCTGATCAAATCGGAAACCTCCGCCGCCCGGTTCAGGCAGGAGAGGAGATTCAATAGTTTTTCCCGCTCGCTTTTATACTCCGTCAGCGCGTATTGCAGGGGCACATGGCGCACCTTGCCGTCTGCGTCCGTGGTCGCGTAGGTTGCAAGAAAGGCAAAGGGAAATTCCTCGTCCTTGTTTTCCACCAGATGGAAAAAGATCCGCTCCGGCACCCGCAGCCGCTGGCTCTGCTCCGTCAGGTACATGGCAACGGTGCCGTCGTACGCTTTGATCTCCCGGGCATAGATGGCCCCTAATTTCTGAAAGATCCCGGTGAGCCATTGGTCGGTGATATACTCCGCGCCGATGGCAAAGGGAACCGCCCGCAGCAGCGCGTCCAGGTCCTCCCGGCACAGTGCCGGGGCCGCGTTTTCCCGGGTAAGCTCCAAATCCGGCAGATCTGTCAGCTTTTTAAAAAAAGTATCGCTGAGCAAATAGAGAAATGCCCCGGAAGGGCTCCGGTCTGCCCGTTTGTCACCAAGGCCCAGGTGATACAGCGCCCTGTAACGGTCCGCCTCAAACTGCTCCAGAAGCGCCCTGTCTTCTTCGGACAGCGCCTCCCGGCGGGTATCCGGGCAGAATCCATCCGGGGTGAATCGGAATTGCAGCGGCTGATCCACTTTCACGGTACCTGTCATAAGGGTCCTCCTCCTTTTCCACTCGCGTCATTTTCTAAAACAATAATACCATTGATTTTCGTAAAAGCAATATGGAAGGCGGCAGGCTCCCAGCAAAAATTTTCACCAAGGTGACATCACCCTTAGGTTCCACTGCCAAAAGCGTGCAGGTTCGAGTCCTGTTGCCCGCACCATAACGAGTGTTCTTATAGGACTTGAGATTCTATAAGAACACTTGTTTTTTATTGCTCATTTTGTGCCGGTTCATAGGTAACATACACGCCTCTGCGTGTGTTTACGGTTACATCCGGGACAGGTAAGGAATCTGTATCCGGGATAAAAAGTGCGCCAATGCAGTTATAATAAATCACACAACTTTTTTCATTTTTTCATTGAACCACTTTTTTCATTGAACCCACATTTTTCAGATACTCCCGAACATCCCCGTGGAGCAGCAGGTTTACATAGTCCACAGGCGCATTATAAACCAGCCACTCCAGCTCGCTACTCTCGTACATATTCCGTGCAACTTCAGCTTCCACCAGAGTACAGTCAATGGCGATTATGCTACCGTCTACAAACATGACCTCGACACAGGCTGTGTCGATATTGAACTCACAGGAAATAACCTTCTTATCCATTACAGTGACCTCCTAAATCTGTTTCTTTTTCCTTGGGCCTCTCGGCTTTGATTCTGGTCGCTTGATGACACCGTTTCGGAAATGAATTTCCTCGAACCTGTCAAAGAAAACAAATAATCCGAACCCATCTCCCACAGGGAAGAACTGGTTCGGATTATATTGGTTTGGTGCGGGCATGGGGATTTGAACCCCAACGCATCACTGCACAAGAACCTAAATCTTGCATGTCTGCCAGTTCCATCATGCCCGCGTATATTGAGTTGAAAGTGTAAAGTTGAAAATTGAAAGCTATTGCTTCGAAGACTTAATAATTCTTGTCAGCATTTTCTCAATCTCAACACAATCACTGTTTACAGAAAGGTATTCCTTTTCTGTGAGAAAATCCGTCGCTTGGAGCAATCGAAGCCAATATTTTGTTTCTGTCGTTTCTTTTAACGCAATGGACATTTTTGAAAACTGCCGGGGGGCGTTCTCCCGTACCTTGTATAGTGTACCACATCCACCCGGCCCTTGTCAATCCGCGTCCCGCCGGAGACGGACAAATTGGGAGTTTGTCGCGCCGAAAAAAAGCTGTCATTGCGAACCAGCGCGCACGCTGGCTCGCAATGACAGCATATATTTGACAAACACCGATTTGTCGGTTTCCTTTGGGGTTTTGTAAACTTTTTTCCGCCATTCCCTTGACAACCGGCCGGGGGACGGGTAAAATATGTTTGGTATGGTATACGTTGGAGTAGTCCTCCGCGTTTGCTGGATATCCGGCGGGAAGCCGGGAATGCGTTTTGGACCTGAATGGGTTTTTGTTGTGATTTTTGCCGCCCGGAGGAGCTTCCGGGTGATTGTCATGCTTAATTTCATAGGGAAACCATGCGCACCCCTTCCACGCCTATTTTTAAAGAAGGAGGTGTGCCGCTAATTTATGGGATTGTTGGAAATCATTCTGATTGTCGTCGCTGTGCTTGCCGCGCTGGCGCTGGGCTTTGGACTGGGCTTTGTCTACCGCAAGAAGGTGGCTGAGCGGGAGATCGGCTCCGCCGAAACCGAAGCGACCCGGCTGATCAACGAAGCCATCCGCGCAGGCGAAAACCGGAAGAAGGAAATGCTTCTGGAAGCCAAGGACGAAATCCATAAATCGCGCACGGAACACGAGAAAGAAGTGAAAGAGCGCCGCGCCGAGCTGAGCAAGCAGGAACGGCGTCTGGAGCAGAAGGAAGCCGCTCTGGACAAGAAAACCGAATCCTTCGAACGCAAGGAGGAGGAGCTGAATAAGAAACTGTCCAAGGCCGCCGAGACCCAGGCCCAGGCCGACAAAATCCGGGATCAGCAGCTGGAAACCCTGGAAAAGCTGTCCGGGCTGACCCAGGACGAGGCCAAGGAATACCTGCTCAAGACCGTGGAGGACGAGGTTCGCCACGAGGCCGCAATGAAGATCAAGGAGATTGAGCAGCAGCTCAAGGACGAGGCCGAGGAGAAGGGCCGGGAGATCATCGCCACGGCCATCCAGCGCTGCGCCGCGGACCACGCGGCGGAGACCACGGTTTCCGTTGTGGCCCTGCCCAACGACGAGATGAAGGGCCGCATCATTGGCCGGGAGGGCCGGAACATCCGAACTCTGGAGACCATCACCGGTGTGGACCTGATCATTGATGACACCCCCGAGGCAATTACCATTTCCAGCTTTGACCCCGTCCGCCGGGAGATTGCAAGGCTTGCTCTGGAGAAGCTGATTGTGGACGGGCGCATCCATCCCACCCGCATCGAGGACATGGTGGAGAAGGCCCGCAAGGAAGTGGACCGCACCATCCGGGAAGAGGGCGAACGGGCCTGCTACGAGACCGGCATCCACAACCTGAACCCCGAGCTTGTAAAGATTCTGGGCCGCCAGAAGTACCGCACCAGCTACGGCCAGAACGTGCTGAACCACTCCATCGAGGTGGCCCATATCGCCGGCCTCATGGCCGCGGAGCTGGGCGTGGATGTGGCCATGGCCAAGCGGGCAGGATTGCTGCACGACCTGGGCAAGTCCATCGATCATGAGGTGGATGGCAGCCATGTGCAGCTGGGCGCGGACCTTGCCCGGAAGTACAAGGAAAACCCCGTCATCGTCAACGCCATCGAGGCCCACCACGGTGACGTGGAGCCCAAGACCGTTATCGCCGTGCTGGTTCAGGCCGCGGACGCCATTTCCGCCGCCCGCCCCGGCGCCCGGCGGGAGAATGTGGAGAACTATATCCGCCGTCTGCAGAAGCTGGAGGAGCTCACCGGCTCCTATCCCGGCGTGGACAAGGCCTACGCCATCCAGGCAGGCCGGGAGGTGCGGATCATGGTCAAGCCCGAGGTGGTCACCGAGGACAACATGATTCTCCTGGCCCGGGACATCGCCAAGAAGATCGAAGCCGAGCTGGAATACCCCGGCCAGATCAAGGTCAACGTGATCCGGGAAACCAAGGCTGTGGAATTCGCGAAGTAATTCTGTTTGCAAGCCCCCAACGGAAATCCGTTGGGGGCTTTTCCACCCTCCGGGATAGCCCCGTCTGACAAATTGGTGTTTGGCGCACTGAAAAAGAACTGTCATTGCGAACCAGGCCGCAGCCTGGTGTGGCAATCCCCCAACAATTCAAGATGCTACGGTAGACGTTTTCCCCGTTTTTCTGAGTTCTCGGAAAATCCGGGGGATTGCCACGCCAGTGTGCGCACTGGCTCGCAATGACAGCGTATACTTGCCAAACACCAATTTGCCGGACTGCTGAGCCTCTGCGATTTGATTTTTCATCCCAGCGAATTGTCAATTCTCAATTGTCAATTGTCAATTCCGTTCCCCTGCCGTTTTTCCTTCCAATTCCACAAAAAACCCTTGTTTTTTCTGTGGAAATGTGATAAAATTTAGGTTGAAAGATTGTGCTGTAAAAGGAAATTCTGCCTCCTTTTCCGGCTTCCATACAGACAGAAAGGAGCATTTCAAATGTACTCTTCCGCCTATGTCTGGGCAAAGATTTTAGGGTATATGGAGGAGCGTCTCGGGTCCGTCACGGTGTCGGCCTGGCTGGACGACGCGGAGGTGGTGGAGCTCAACGACTCCCACCTGATTCTCTATTCCCCCTCGGATTTCCGCCGGGACATCATCCGCCGCCGCTGCACCGATTACATCCAGGACGCCCTGAAGGAAATCTTCAATTCCGACGCCAAGCTGCTGGTTTTCGGCGACGAGGAGCGGGACTCCTTCCGCAATAAGCACAAGGCCTCCAGCATGGACTTTAACCCCCAGTTCACCTTCGACAATTACGTGGTGGGCCCCAGCAACCGCTTCGCCCACTCCGCCGCCATCGCGGTGTCCAAGACCCCGGGCCAGGTCTATAACCCCCTGTTCATCTATGGCCCTCCCGGCGTGGGCAAGACTCATCTGCTCTACGCCATCGCCAACGGCATCCGCCGGGACAATCCCAACGCCAATGTGGTCTACATCAAGGGCGACCAGTTTACAAACGAGCTGATCGCGGCAATTCAGAGCGGCAAGAACATCGAGTTCCGCAGCAAGTACCGGGAGGCGGACCTGTTCCTCATTGACGATGTGCAGTTCATCGCCGGCAAGGAATCCACCCAGGAGGAATTCTTCCACACCTTCAACAAGCTCTACGAAGAGAACAAGCAGATCGTCATGACCTCCGACCGGAAGCCCAGCGATATGCTCACCCTGGAGGACCGGCTGAAAACCCGGTTCGAATGGGGATTGCTTGCCGATGTCCAGCCCCCGGACTATGAAACCCGTATGGCCATCATCAAGAACAAGGCCAAGAGCTTAGGGCTGCAGCTGGGGGACGATGTGTGCAACTACATCGCCATCAACGTCACCAACAACGTCCGGCAGATCGAGGGCACGGTGAAGAAAATTCTGGCCTACCGGGACCTGAACAATATGCCCCTGGATCTGCCCAACGTGTCCCGGGCCATCGACGATATGTTCAAGAGCGAGGGCAACGCCCTTCCCACCCCGGGGCTGATTATCTCCCAGGTCTGCAAGTTCTACAACCTGGAGGAGGCCGTGATCCGGGGCACCCAGAAAAACAAGGGCACCGCGGAGGCCCGGCAGATTGCCATGTACCTGATCCGCAAGTTGACTAATCTCAGCCTTCCCGACATCGGCAAGGAATTTGGCCGGGACCACTCCACCGTGCTCTACGCCATCCGCAAGGTGGAAGTAGCCCTGAAAAACGGCGACAAGGAAACCCAGGACCGGATAAGAGATATCACCTCCAACGTCAACTCCTGCCTGTAAGGCAGTTGAAAGTTGACAGTTGACAGTTAAGGAGTCGCTTCGCGACATATTTTAAATCATCCCCGAAGGGGATACCTTAACTGTCCACTTTCCACTGTCCACTGTCAACTCTAATTTTCTCCACAGGTTGTGTGGGTTGTGGAAAGATAACCTGTGGAAAATCTTCCTGAAAAAATTCTTCCCCAGCCCCTGTGGAAAACCCGGGAATTCTCCACATCGGCCTGTGGAGAAAAATCCCGCTTCCCTCTAAGGCAAAACCCACTTTTCCACATAAATTTCTCCTATTACTGTTACTGCTGCATAAACCTCTGATAGATCTATATATTCTTCTTATTTTGCAAGAAAGGAAACGGACTATGCGATTTACCTGTGAAAAAAACAGCCTGGTGCAGGGTCTGAACATCGCCGGGCGCACCGTGGCCCAGAAAAGCAGCCTTTCCGTCATCGAAGGGATTCTCTGCAAGGCGGGTCTGGGAATCTGCCTGACGGGCTATAATATGGAAACAGCCATTTCCTACGAAGTCGAGGCCGAGGTCACAGATCCCGGCGAGTGCATCCTCCCGGCCAAGCTCTTCGGCGACATTATCCGCCGTCTTCCCGAGGGGCCCGTCACCGTGGTGGTGGACGAGACCTACAAGGTGTCCATCCGGTCCGGCTATGCCTCCTTCACCATCTCCGCGGAGAACAGCGACGACTACCCGGAGCTGCCCGATGTGAATACCGGCCGGGCGGTGCCCATCCCTCAACGGGAATTAAAGGAGATGATCGGCGGCACCATTTTCGCCGTGGCGGAGAACCAGGGCCGTCCCATCCACACCGGCGTCAAATTTGAAGTGACCAATGAAACCATTACCACCATTGCCGTGGACGGCTTCCGGCTGGCCCGGCGGACCTACCACCCGGAGGAACCCACCGGCCGGGAGATGAACTTCGTGGTTCCCGCCCAGGGCTTAAAGGAAGTGGAGAAAATCCTCACCGATACCGAGGAAAACGCCTCCTTCACCTTAGGAACCAAGCACATTCTCTTCCAGATCGGCCCGGCCACCCTGGTCTGCCGTCTGCTGGAGGGGGATTTCCTGGACTGGCGGCGGGTGGTACCCGTGAACTGCCCCGTGAAGCTCATCGCCCATGTGTCGGACCTGGCCTCCAGCGTGGAGCGGGTGGGTCTGATTGTCTCCGAAAAGTACAAGAGCCCTGTGCGCTGTAAGTTCACCAATCAGGAGGTCTACATGCGCACCAACACCACCATCGGCGCGGCGGAAGACCGCTGCACCCTGGCCGGGGACGGGAAGGAGCTGGAAATCGGCTTCAACGTCCGCTACCTTGCCGATGCCCTCCGGGCCATCCCCAGCGAGGAGGTCACATTGGAGCTGACCAACGGCCTGAGCCCTCTGGTCCTCACCCCCGTGGACGACAAGCAGGACTTCGCCTACATGATCCTGCCGGTGAGAATCAAGAATTGATGAGTTGACAATCTGAAAAAACGCTGTCATTGCGAACCAGTCCGCAGACTGGTGTGGTGACCGAAGGGAATGCCTGTGGTGCAATCCCCCGGTCCGAAGGAACTAGGTAGCGATACCCACCAAAACCGCAATGAAAGTTCTATGAAAGGAGAACGCATAATGGACGATTACAACTATTATGTCTATATCCTTTCAAACGCTCAGAAAAATGTCATTTATACCGGAGTTACCAACGATCTGGTAAGGCGGGTATATGAACATAAAAATCACCTGGATAAAGGCAGTTTTACCGCAAGATACAATGTAACAAGACTTGTTTACTACGAGTATACCAACGATGCAAACTCCGCCATTGAAAGGGAAAAACAAATCAGGGGCTGGAACAGAAAGCGGAAGGATAAATTAATTGAAGGTATGAATCCCAATTGGGAGGATTTGTACGGCAAAATTACCGAATAGAGCTGACCGGAAGAACCGGGGGATTGCACCACAGGCATTCCCTTCGGTCACCACACCAGTGTGCGCACTGGCTCGCAATGACAGCAATTTTTGACAGCGTATTTTCATCAGGAGTGTTTTATGAAAGTTACTGTTAAACGCAAGATGAACGTCCAGGACGTTCCCATTACCACGGAATTTATCAAGCTCCAGGACGCCATGAAATTGGCGAACCTGGTGGAGTCCGGGGGAGAGGCGAAGCTCTTGATCCAGGAGGGGGAAGTGCTGGTAAACGGCGAGGTTTGCACCCAGCGGGGCAAGAAGCTTCGCCCGGGGGATACCTTCACCTACCGGCGCGAAAGCTGCCGGATCACCGAAGTATGATTCTGCAGGAATTATATCTGCGCTCCTTCCGCAACTATGCTGAGGAAACCGTGGAGTTTTCCCCGGGGGTGAACCTGATCGTAGGGGACAACGCCCAGGGAAAGACCAACCTGTTAGAGGCGGTGTCGTATCTTGGCAGAGGGAAAAGCTTCCGGGCCCAGAAAACCGGGGAGCTGATCCGCTTCGGGGCGGAGTTTGCGGAGTTGTCGGGAAAAGTATGCGCCCAGGAGCGGTGCCAGACCCTCCGCTGGGTGCTGTTTCCGGGGGCTAGGCCCCGGCAGCTGTGGCGCAACGGGGCGAAAAAGCGTTCCGCCTCGGAGATTGCCGGGGTACTGCCCACGGTGCTGTTCTGTCCCGAGGACTTGATGATCCTGAAATCCGGCGCCAGCGCCCGGCGGCGGCTGGGGGATAGCGTATTATGTCAACTAAGGCCTAACTATGACGCGGCCCTGACGGAGTACAACCGGATTCTGGACCAGAAAAGCAGAATTTTAAAGGATCATCATGACAATCCCGCCCTCCTGGACATCCTGCCGGAGTACAACACCAGGCTTTGCCAGGTGGGGGCCCTGCTGATCAGCTACCGGGCCCGGTTTTACAAGGGACTGGGAGAGGCCGCGGCCAGGTTCCACGGCCAGTTTTCCGGAGGCACGGAGGAATTTTCCCTCCAGTACAAGACCGTTTCCACGGTTTCCGATGCTTTCGCGCCCATCCCGGCGCTGACGGAGAACCTCCGGGAGCATTTGGAGCGCCACGCCCGGGCGGAGCTGGAGTCGGGCCAGTGTCTCACCGGCCCCCACAAGGACGATTTCAGCGTGTCCCTCTCCGGCATCGACCTGAAGGCCTACGGCTCCCAGGGCCAGACCCGGACCGCGGCCATCAGCCTAAAGCTTGCCCAGCGGGAGCTGATGGCAAGAGAGTTTGGGGAAGAGCCCCTGCTCCTTTTGGACGATGTCCTCTCCGAGCTGGACGCCGGACGGCAGGATTTTGTCCTGAATCAAATCACCACCGGCCAGGTCATCATCACCTGCTGCGAACCCGGCCGCTTCACAAAGCTGGGGAAAACCATAGAAATCAGAGAAGGAAAACAGCTGAAAGATTAGCTGTCATTGCAAGCTACCGTTTACCTGTCATTGTGATCCAGCCTGCAGGCCTTCCGTGGCAATCCCACGTCTACCTGTCATTGCGAACCAGTGTGAGCACTGGCTCGCAAAGACAGCATTTTCATGGCAATGACAGAGTATTTTCATAGACAATATTTTAAGTTGAATCCCCGGAAAGGAGAACCCATAATGGACGATTACAACTATTATGTCTACATCCTTTCAAACGCTCAGAAAAATGTCATTTACACCGGAGTTACCAACGACTTGGTAAGGCGGGTATATGAACATAAAAATCACCTGGATAAAAGCAGATTCACCGCAAGATACAACGTTACAAGACTTGTTTACTACGAGCATACCAATGACGCAGATTCCGCCATTGAAAGGGAAAAACAAATCAAGGGATGGAACAGAAAGCGGAAGGATAAATTGATTGAAGGTATGAATCCCAATTGGGAGGATTTGTACGGCAGAATTACGGAATAAGGCTGGGCAGAAGAACCGGGGGATTGCACCACAGGCATTCCCTTCGGTCACCACACCAGTCTGCGGACTGGTTCGCAATGACAGCTTTTTTGACAGTTATTTTTAGGAGAATGAATGTATGTCTGACGAAACCAAGGTAACACAGGAATACGGCGGCTCCCAGATTCAGGTGTTGGAGGGGCTGGAGGCGGTGCGCAAGCGGCCCGGTATGTACATCGGGTCCACGTCCTCTTCGGGCCTGCACCATCTGGTCTACGAGATTGTGGACAACGCCATTGACGAGGCCCTGGCCGGGTACTGTAAAAATATCACCGTGACCATCAACCCCGGGGACTCCATCACCGTCACCGATGACGGCCGGGGCATCCCCGTGGACATCCAGCCCCAGACGGGACGGCCCGCCCTGGAGGTGGTGTACACCGTGCTCCATGCCGGCGGCAAGTTCGGCGGGGGAGGCTACAAGGTTTCCGGCGGCCTTCACGGCGTGGGCGCCTCTGTGGTCAACGCCCTGTCCCAGTGGCTCCGGGTCCGGGTGCACAAAAACGGGGAAATCTACGAAATGAAATTCTCCCGGGGCCAAATCACCCAGGAGATGACCGTGGTGGGCAAAACGGACCGCCGGGGCACCGAGGTCACCTTCCAGCCCGACCCGGAGATGTTCGACACCCTGGAATACAGCTATGAAACCCTCCACGAGCGGATGCGCGAGGAGGCCTTCCTGAACGCGGGGCTCTCCATCACCATCACCGACGAACGGGGCGACACCCCCGTTGGGGAGACCATGTGCTACGAGGGCGGCATCCGGGAGTTCGCCCGGTGGAGCAACCGGAACAAGACGGAGCTCCACCCCGACGTCATCTATATGAAAGGCTCCAAGGGCGATGCCAGCGCAGAGATTGCCGTGCAGTACAACGACGGCTACAACGAGTTTATGCTGTCCTTCGCCAACGATGTCCGCACCCCCGAGGGCGGCATGCACGAAACCGGCTTCAAGACGGCCCTGACCCGGGTTCTGAACGCCTACGGCGTGAAAAACGGCATCATCAAGGGCGACGACAAGGTCTCCGGCGAAGACTGCCGGGAGGGCATCACGGCCATCATCTCTGTCAAGCTCACCGATGCCCAGTTCGAGGGCCAGACCAAGGCGAAATTGGGCAATGCCTATATCCGCACCTTGGTGGACCAGGTGGTGAATGACCAGCTGACCGTCTACTTTGAGGAGCACCCCCAGACCGCCAAGGCCATTCTGGAAAAAGCCATGATGGCAAACCGGGCCCGGGAGGCCGCCCGGAAGGCGAGAGAATCCATCCGCCGGAAAACCGGCCTGGAGTCGGGACAGATGCCGGATAAGCTCCAGGACTGCAACGAGCGGGACCCGGAGCTCTGCGAAATCTACATCGTGGAGGGCGACAGCGCGGCGGGCTCCGCCATTCAGGGCCGGGACTCCCGGTTCCAGGCAATCCTGGCCATGTGGGGCAAGATGCTGAACGTGGAGAAGGCCCGGGCGGACAAAATTTACGGCAACGACAAGCTGTACCCCCTGATCGTGGCCCTGGGCGCGGGCATCGGGGAGGAATTTGACCTCCAAAAGCTGCGCTACCACAAGGTCATCATCATGGCCGATGCCGATGTGGACGGCGCTCATATCCGCACGCTGCTGCTGACCTTCTTCTTCCGGTATATGCGGCCCCTGATTGAGCAGGGGTATGTCTACTCCGCCGTGCCTCCGCTCTACAAGCTGACCCGGGGCAAGACCGTGAAGGTGGCCTACTCCGACGAGCAGCGGGACGCTGTTTCCGCCCAGCTTCGCAGCGACAACCCCAACGCCAAGGTGGACATCTCCCGGTTCAAGGGCCTGGGCGAGATGGACCCCCACGAGCTGTGGGAGACCACCATGGACCCGGAGAAACGGAGCCTGCGCCGCATCACCCTGGAGGACGCGAGACGTGCCGACGAAATCTTCACCATCCTCATGGGCGAACAGGTGGAACCGAGAAAAGAGTGGATCGAAAGAAACGCCAAGTATGCTTTGAATATCGACATCTAAAAAGTCGCTGTCATTGCGAGCCAGTGCGCACACTGGCGTGGCAATCCCCCCGTTAGAGAGAAAATGTGTCGACAAGCACCCAGAAGGACGGGGCACTGCGATTTATGGTGGTAATCGTTACCTGGTTCCATTCAACAGGGGGATTGCCACACCAGTGTGCGCACTGGTTCGCAATGACAGATATTTTTTACGAACAGACCAAAATGGAGGTGCTGTATGGCACATAACCGTTCTTACAAACCCGAGGACATCCGTTTCCCCGACCAGGTGATCACCGAGAACAACCTGGTGGACGAAATGGAGAAGTCCTACATCGAATACGCCATGTCCGTCATTGTGGGCCGGGCCCTGCCGGATGTGCGGGACGGCTTGAAGCCGGTTCACCGGCGGATCCTGTACACCATGTACGAAAGCGGTCTGACCTCCGACAAGCCCTTCAAGAAGTCCGCCACCTGCGTGGGCGACGTGCTGGGTAAATACCATCCCCACGGCGACGCTTCCGTGTACGACGCCATGGTGCGGCTTGCCCAGGATTTCTCCATGCGCTATATGCTGGTGGACGGCCACGGCAACTTCGGCTCCGTGGACGGCGATCCCCCCGCGGCCTACCGTTACACCGAGGCGCGCCTGAGCAAAATCTCCAACGAAATGCTCCGGGACATCGACAAGGACACCGTGGACTGGGACCCCAACTTTGACGAAAGCCGGAAAGAGCCCCGGGTACTTCCCAGCCGGTTCCCCAACCTCCTGGTCAACGGCTCTTCCGGCATCGCCGTGGGCATGGCCACCAACATCCCGCCCCACAACCTCCGGGAGGTCATCGACGCCTGTGTCTGCGTGCTGGACGACCCCGAGTGCACCCTGGCGGACCTGATGGAGCACATCACCGGCCCGGATTTCCCCACCGGGGGCATCATTATGGGTCACAGCGGCATCCGGGCGGCCTACGCCACCGGCCGGGGCAAGGTGGTGGTCCGGTCCCGGGCGGAGTTTGAGACCTTCAACAAAGACCGGACCCGGATCATCGTCACCGAGCTTCCCTACCAGGTGAACAAGCGCCAGCTGATCAAAGCCATTGCCGACCAGGTGAAGGACAAGCGCCTGGAGGGCATCAGTGACCTGCGGGACGAGACGGACCGGAACGGTATGCGCATCGTCATCGAGCTGAAAAAGGACGCGAACCCCCAGGTGGTGTTGAACAACCTCTTCAAGCAGACGGCCCTCCAGACCAGCTTCGGCATTATCCTGCTGGCCCTGGTGGACGATCAGAAGCAGCCGAAGATCCTCTCCCTGCGGCAGATTCTGGACGAGTACCTGCGTCATCAGGAGCAGATCCTTACCCGGCGCACAGAATATGACCTGCGCAAGGCCCGGGAGCGGGCCCACCTGCTGGAAGGCTTGCTCATTGCCCAGGACAACATTGACGAGGTCATCCACATCATCCGCACGGCCTATGACGATGCCAAGCAAAAGCTCATGGAGCGCTTTGCCCTGGACGATATTCAGGCCCAGGCCATTCTGGATATGCGGCTGAAAGCCTTACAGGGACTGGACCGGGAGAAGCTCCAGGACGAGTATGACGCTCTGTTGGAGAAAATCAACTACTATCTGGAGCTTCTGGGCGACGAAAAGAAGCTCCAGGCGGTGCTGCGCCAGGAGCTGCTGGAGATTCGGGATAAGTACGGCGACGACCGGAAAACCGAGATTCAGGAGATCGAGGACGAAATCGACATCGAGGACCTGATCGAGGAAGAGACCTGCGCCTTCACGCTCTCCAAGGAGGGCTACATCAAGCGGATGCCCGTGGACACCTACCGCACCCAAAGCCGGGGCGGCCGGGGCGTCAACGCCCAGAACCTGAAGGAGGAGGACTACGTCAAGTCCCTGAACATCGCCTCCACCCACGACCACATTCTGTTCTTCACCGACAACGGCAAGGTCCACCACCGGAAGGGCTACCAGATTCCCGAGGCGGGCCGCACCGCCCGTGGCACGGCCATTGTCAACGTCCTGCCCCTGGACCCCGGGGAGAGCGTCACCGCCATGGTGATTACGAGAGAGTTTGACGAAAACGAGTTCCTGGTCATGGTGACCCGGAACGGCACCGTGAAGCGGATTCCCTTCCTCTCTCTGAAAACCAACCGCCGCGGCGGCATCCGGGCCATCACCCTGGACGAAAACGACCACCTGATCAACGTCATCCGGACAAACGGCAATGACAATATCATCCTCGCCACCCGGGAAGGTATGGCCATCTGCTTCAGCGAAACCGACGTGCGCCCCATGGGCCGGGACGCGGCGGGTGTTCGCGGAATTACGTTAACCGGCGAGGACTATGTGGTAGGCGCGGAGAAGGCAGAGGAAGGAAAGACCCTCCTCACCGTCACCGAGAACGGCTACGGCAAGCGCACCGAGCTTAGTGAATACCTTCGCACCGGCCCCGACGGGGAGAAGACCCCCCAGTCGAGGGGCGGCAAGGGTCTGAAGAACTACAACATCACCCCCAAGACCGGTTACGTGGCCGGCTGCCGGGTGGTTGGGGATAACGACGATGTGATGCTCATCGAAACCGGCGGCGTCATCATCCGGATTCCGGCCAATTCCATCAACGTGTACAAGCGGGACGTCCAGGGCGTCATTGTCATGCGCATTGAGGAGGGCAGCCAGGTGGTGTCCTTAGAGCGGGTGAAGAACCTGGCGGAATCGGAGGAAGCGTGAAAACGGTCACCCTCTACACCGACGGCGCCTGCTCCGGAAACCCCGGCCCCGGGGGCTGGGGGGCCATTCTGGAGTTTAACGGCCATGAAAAGGAGCTCTCCGGCGGGGAGGACAGCACCACCAACAATCGGATGGAGCTCACCGCCGTGATCGAGGGCCTGGCTGCCCTTCACGAGCCCTGCATTGTGGAGCTGTACTCTGACAGCAAGTACGTCATCGACGCCCTGGAAAAGGGCTGGGCCAGAGGCTGGAAGGCCCGGGGCTGGGTAAAGTCCGACAAAAAGAAAGCCCTGAACCCCGACCTGTGGGAAAAGCTCCTTGCCCTTGCAGACACCCATGAAATTCACTGCCACTGGGTCAAAGGCCACGCCGAAAACGAAAAGAACAACCGCTGCGACCAGATGGCCGTGGCCCAGTGGAAAAGCAGAAAGCGATAAATTGGTGTTTGTAGGTGTATGTCCCAATTTTGCTGTCATTGCGAACCAGTCCGCAGACTGGTGTGGCAATCCCCCGGTTAGAGGGAAAACGGAACGAATACGGCCCTAAATCCTTAGGGGATTGCCACGCCAGTGTGCGCACTGGCTCGCAATGACAGCATATATTTGACAAACACCAATTTGTCTTTCTCCTGAGAAATACCAACATCATGAATTGGAGGTAACCTTATGCGCTATACCATCGAAAATGATTTTCTCCGCCTGACGGTGGACACCTTCGGGGCGCAGATTGTCAGCGTCATCCGCAAGTGTGACAATGTAGAGCACATGTGGCAGGCGGACCCGGAGGTCTGGGGTTACCACAGCCCCATTCTGTTCCCCCATGCGGGCAAGGTGGTGGACGGCATTATCGAGGCCAAGGGCGGCCGCTTCGAGTCCGGCCAGCACGGCTTTGCCCGGCTGATGGAGCACGACTTCGTGGTGAAGACCCCTGATACCATCGTTCTGGAGCTTTGCAGCAATGAAGAAACCCTGAAAAAATTCCCCTATGAATTTCGGCTCCAGTCCACCTTCACCCTGGAAAATGACACGGTGCACCATACCTTGTCCGTTGAAAACCTGGATGAGGAGCGCCTGCCCTTCGGCATCGGCTTCCACCCGGGCTTCGCTCTGCCCTTTGACGACAAGCACGTTTCCACGGATTATGAGCTCCGGTTCAGCGAAATGGAATCCCCCCTGTGTCTGGGCTGCCAGCCCAAGGGTCTGGTCCACGGGGACTGCTACTACTTAGGCAGCAACATCCGCTCCATTCCCATTGACGAGAAGCTTTTCGCCAATGACAGCCACTGCATGGTGAACCTCCGCTCCCAGCGCCTGGGCATCTATGAGAAGGGCACCGGCCGGGGCGTGGTCTGCGACATCAGCGAGTTCCCCTACACCCTGATCTGGAGCAAGCCGGGCATGCCGCGTTTTCTCTGCATCGAGCCCTGGCAGAGCCTGCCCAGCCCCGAGAACGGTTCTTCCGATTGGAACGAAAAGCCCGCCGCCGCCATCTTACTGCCCGGGGAAGTTTACAGCACCACCATGAGCACCTCCTTCGTCCGCTGAATAGACAAAGCCGGCAGGCAAAGTGCTTGCCGGCTGTTTTTTAATTGACAATTATGAATTCCCTACGGGATGAAGAAACACTTCGATAAATTGGTGTTTGTCAAATATACGCTGTCATTGCGAGCCAGTGCGCAGACTCCTCCGCGCTAAGAGCCGCCTTCGGCGGTTGCGCTCTGGACGCGCCTGCGGGCGCAGTGGCGTGGCAATCCCCCGGTTAGAGGGGGAATGTATCGAAAAGTGCCCGAAAG
>JBJEYY010000006.1:0-3784 GCA_051887095.1 Faecousia sp.
GGGATTGCCACGCCAGTGTGCGCACTGGCTCGCAATGACAGCGTTTTATTTAGCGTACACTTGTAAACAACAATTTATCGTTTTGCGGAGGGAAAAACGATATGCATTTTGAAAATGATTGGATTCCTGCTTGCATCCAATAACAGACAACTATATAATACAGAGAAAACCAGGGCTTGAATATCAAAAAAGAAACCGGTTTTATTGAATTCGTTCCGTGCGTGACAAGCTGTTTGGGGAAATGTTTGTATTTTTGATAGCACAGGCGATTTTTTCGAAAGCAATTGAGCCGCTGTGTTTGCTTTAATAAGGGCAAGGGAGAAATCCCATTCTGAAATGGAGGCTTGTGAAAAAGATGAAAAAGTTGATTGCGCTTGCCCTGGCTCTGGTCATGGTTCTTTCCCTTGCAGCCTGCGGCGGAAGCAGCGCTCCCGCGGCGGAAACCCAGAAGACCGATGCTCCCGCTGCCAATACCGGCTCCGAAACCCCCAAGGAAGTTTACCATGTGAAGCTGGAAATGGCTTCCCTGATGACCGTCCCCAACCTGGAAGCCACCAAAGTGGTGGAAAACGCGGTGAATGACTATCTGCGTAATACCCTGGGTGAAACCGAGTATGTGGTGGATCTGACCATCGTGAACATCGCAGACTTCCTGACCAACATCCCCATGGAGCTGGCCGGCGGCCAGGGCCCGGATCTGGTCATGATGCTGGGCAATATGCCCACCTTCGTGGACAACGGCTACCTGCTGCCCCTGGATGCGTATCTGGAAAACGAGCTGAAGCCCACCGCTGACCTCATCGGCAACATCATGAACAACGGCAAGATCAACGGCTCCGTGTACATGATTCCCCGGTACTTCGGCACTGTCCTGGACTGGAAGTTCATCTACAACAACGATCTGGTGAACGGCAAGTATGACATGACCAAGGTTCACGATATGGACTCCCTGGAGGAGTGCCTGGCTGCCCTGAAGGAAGCCTATCCCGAGGAGCACTTCCTGGTCTACTGCGACCAGTTCCCCCAGATTTACAGCTATGAGATGGACATCTCTCAGGTGGGCACCTATGCCGCCACCGTGGGCGAGGGCACCGAGCTCATTAACTACTACGCTTCCGATGCCTACAAGACCGCCATCTACAAGGCCTACGAGTTCCGTCAGAAGGGCTACGCCGACCCCGAGGGCTCCGCCAACACCCTGTCCCACGACGAGGCGGTTATGTCCGGCTCCTCCAAGGGCGTTATTATGGGCCACAGCGCTGACTGCGCCGGTATCGGCGATATGTTCGACAAGATGAACTACTACGGCGCGGACTTCGAGGCTGTTACCATCGCCAAGTCCGACCTGTACACCGACAATGTGGGCATCGGTATCTCCTACACCAGCAAGAACCCCAGTGCCGCCGCCCGGTTCATCAACCTGCTCTACACCGATGAGTTCGTATGGGATACCTTGATCTACGGCGCTGAGGGCCAGGACTATGGCTTGACCATCCTGGTCACCGTGGTGGGTACCGCGGCAAACCTGATTCTTACGTCCCTGTTTGCGTACCCCCTCAGCCGGAAGGATTTCCGGTACCGGAATATCTTCGCGTTCATCCTGTTCTTCACCGTGCTGTTTAACGGCGGCCTGACGGCCAGCTACATCGTCTGGACCCGGCTGTTCCATGTGAAGGACACCCTGTGGGCCTATCTGCTGCCCGGCGGGCTGATGGGAGCCATGAACGTGCTGATGGTTCGAAACTACTACAATGCCAACATCCCCTACGCCATTATCGAAGCGGCCCGGATTGACGGCGCCAACGACATGCAGATTTACACCGGCATCATGATCCCCCTGTCCAAGCCGGTGATGACCACCGTGGGCCTGTTCGCGGCCCTGGGCTACTGGAACAACTGGACCAACGGTCTGTACTACATCACCAATCCCAAGCTCTACACCATCCAGGTGTACCTGAAGAAGCTGATGGACAGCATCCAGTTCCTGAAAACCTCGGACCTGGCTACGGAGTCCGCCATGCTGGCGGCCCAGTCCCTGCCTACGGAGAGTGCCCGTATGGCCATCGCCATCATTGCCATTCTGCCCATCCTGCTGGTGTATCCCGCCATTCAGGGCGAGCTGATCAAGGGCATGGTGGTTGGCGGCGTCAAGGGGTAAAGGGGAGAGCTCTATGGATTACAGAAAACCCTTTGAAACCGCCTCCCCGGAGGCCGTGGGCATCCGCAGCGAGGACATTCAGAGCTACCTGGACGCCCTGGAGGCCAGCCAGACCGAGATGCACGGCCTGATGATTATGCGCCACGGCAAGCTCTGCGCGCAGGGCTGGTGGGCACCCTTCGGCCCCAATGTCCGCCACGGCCTGCAGAGCCACACCAAGACCTACGCTGCCACCGCTGTGGGCATCGCCTACACCGAGGGGCTGCTGCGGCTGGATGAACGGCTGATTGACATTTTTCCCGAGGAAGCCCCGGAGAACCCCAGCGAGAATCTGAAGCTGCTTACCATCCGGGATGTGCTGTGCATGGGCTGCGGCATGGACACCATGCCCATGAATGGTCCCGACTGGATTCGGGAGTTCCTCCACACCCCCGTGAACCACAAGCCGGGAACCACCTATATGTATAATTCCACCGGCTCCACCATGCTGGGGGCCATCGTCCGGAAGAAAACGGGCCTTGGGCTCCACGATTACCTGACGCCCAGGCTGTTCAACAAGATCGGCATCGATCCGGAAAATCTGCGCTGGCTGCGGATGGCCGACGGTATGGAGGTGGGCGGCGGCGGGCTCTTTGCCACCACCGAGGACAACTTCCGGCTGATGAAGCTGTACGCCGATGGCGGCGTGTGGGAGAGGGAGCGGATTCTGGCGGAGGACTATGTAAAACTCGCCACCACGAACCAGAATGACTCCGCATCGGAATCCGCCAACAATCCGGAGGCCAAGGACAATTTCCTGGGCTACGGCTTCCAGATCTGGATGTGCACCCCCAAGGGCGCCTACCGGGCCGACGGGGCCATGGGACAGTTTACCATCGTCCTGCCGGAGCAGGATATGATCATCGGCATTACGGAGACTGCCGTGGGCGCCCACTGGGCCCAGAGCACCCTGGACATCACCTGGGACTTTGTGCGCAAGGTGGTTTCTCAGGAGGCCCTTCCTGAAAACCCGGAGGCTCATCGGGCGCTCCAGGCGAGATTGAACCGGCTGAACATCGGCAATCCTCCCTGTCAGCCCTTCAGCCCGTTGGTCAGGCAGATTTCCGGGAAAACCTACCGGATGACCGGCGGCTGCTTTACCCCCTTCGCCGGGAATTTTATGACCGGACAGAAGCCGGACGCCATTACGGAATTCCGGCTGGACTTCGATTGCTACGGCTGCGTATGGCATTTTGAAACCGCTTCCGGCAGGCGTGAGGCCGTCCGGGTGGCCACCAACGGAACCCGGTTTACCAATCTGCTGGGCACGCTGGAGGATGTGAACCAGCTGTACCTGTGCGACGGCTTCTGGCCCGAGGAGAATGTGTTCCAGATGCACTGCCGCTGGCTGGAGACCTGCCTGCAGGATGTGTACACCCTGCGCTTCGAGGGCAGTCGGGTGACCATCACCGCGAAGAATAACTCCCCCTTCCAGTGGAAGGAGCCGGAACCCATTACCGCGGTTCAGGAATAAGGGCAAATGCTGCCCGGCATAATCCGGCAGAAAGATAAATTGTTGTTTGTAGGGATATGTCCCCAATTACCTGTCATTGCGAACCAGTCCGCAGACTGGTGTGGCAATCCCCC
>JBJEYY010000007.1:0-3761 GCA_051887095.1 Faecousia sp.
TGATGGCCTGGATCAGCTGTTTCTCAGCGCCCTGGGGGTACCGGGTGTGCAGCGCCTGGACGGTGATGTCCTTGGCGTCGCCGACCAGCTCCTTCAAGTGGGCCACAGCGTTCATCTTGTTGTCTTCAATGCCGATGAACGCATGGTCCAGCTGGAGGGCCTTCATGATGAACCGAACGCCGCCGATGATCTTCTCGCCGTGCTCGAGCATCAGGCGATGGTCCGCGGTAATGTAGGGTTCGCATTCAGCACCATTGATAATAATGGTGTCTGCTTTGCCAACTGCAGAACTGATTTTGACGTGGGTGGGGAATCCCGCGCCGCCCATACCGGTGCAGCCTGCGTCACGGATGATGTCAATGATCTCCTGGGAGGTCAGGGCATCCACGTTTTCACGGGGCTTGCAGTCCGGGCTGAGGGTGTTTTGGAAATCGTTTTCGATCACGACAGAAAGCGTGGGCACGCCGCCGGTACCAGGACGGGGTTCGACAGCCACAACCTTGCCAGAAACGCTGGCGTGGATGGGTGCGCCGAGGCCCGCCGTTGCACCGATCATCTGACCGACCGTCACGGTATCGCCTTTCTGAACCACGGGCTTGCAGGGTGCGCCGATGTGCATGGACATCGGAATCACGACCTGGGCCGGGGCATTGGCGAGCGGTTGGATCGGTTTCTGCTCAGTAGCTTCCTTGTGTTCGGCGGGGTGGACGCCGCCGTAGAACTTTTGCTTCATAGCATCACCTCTGTTTTTTCCTTGCCAAATTCTCTTTTTCCCCAAAATATTTGATCAGCCTGCAGAGAGACTAAAACACTATATATAATAAATCCAACGGGCCTAATTGTCCAGTGGTTTTCCAAACAAAATTGGCTTAGAAATGGAATTTTTTCAAAAACCTTTTTTTCTTTGTGTCGGCTTCCCTTTCGTGTCAAATTTTGGTATACTGTCCCTGGAATTTTGTTGTTGGGAGGCGGACAATGATGTCAGGCACACAACCCTATTTCTCGCTGCTGGGAGACTCCATCAGCACCTTCCAGGACTTCACGCCCCCGGGCGGGGTTTACTACGCCCCCTCCTTCGGCGATATCACCGGGGTCCGCTCCGCGGAAGACACCTGGTGGATGCAGGTCATCCGCGCCCTGGGGGGCCGGCTTCTGGCCAACAATTCCTGGTCGGGCAGCTCCGTTGCCTCCACCGGGGCCCTGTCCGCCTGCTCCCCCGGCCGCATCCGGAAGCTGGCGGCAGATGGTATTACCCCGGACCATGTTCTGGTCTTCTCCGGCCTCAACGACGTGAACCAGTATGTGCCGGAGGACCGCTTTGCCGCTGACTACGAGCTGATGCTCCGGCGCATCCGGGATGCCTATCCCCAGGCGGCGGTCACCTGCGGCACCCTCATCACCGGGTACCTGGACAACACACCCTTCAACCGCCAGCTCACCCCCTTCCGGGAGCGGCTGGTTCCCTATAATGACGCCATCCGAAAGGCCGCGGCAGCCACCGGCTGTCAGGTTGCGGACCTGGCCCGGCTGGACGCCCGGTACCCCTCCATGGACGGCCTGCACCCCAACAAGGAGGGGATGGCCCAGCTGGCCCGGCTCTGGCTGCAATGTATGCAGGCCCAGTAAGCCTCTTCAGAGGCTGAGCCACACATGAAGCTCCGTGCCGTAGAACTCGCTGGAAAAGCCGTTGTCAAAGAAAATTGAGAAGAAGGGGGTCAGCTTGTCATAGCCCTCACCGGCCTCCGGCTTGGGCGCATGGAGAAGCATGTGGAGAAATTCCTCTGTCACCGGTCCGGTGATCACAGGGCCGTGAGCCCAGCCGCCCTCTTTTTCTTCGCCATATTGCAGGGCGACCTCCACCCATTCCCCCTCTTCCGCCCAGCAATGGATCTCAAAAGTACGGGCTGTTTGGGTTTTTCGCCCCAGAATTGCCCGCCAGGCCGGGAATCGGTCCTCAGAAGGCAGGCTGGCCAGGGAAATCGTGTCCAGATAGTCATAGCTCATGGGAGCACCTTCTCTCTCCGAAGTGGTGTTCGCTTCGGCTACATCCTATCACGGGGACGCTCCCTTTGCAAGGTGTAGAAAACTGGCTGGGTGTTTCTCCCATTGCATTTGACCGGCACATGTGCTATATTTAGAAGAACGACATGGTGCAATAATTTCTCTCGAAATTTTTTGTATAAATGATGCCGTTGCAACATTGATTTCCTCTGCAGTTTGCTATGCTATGAGGGAACCTCCACGCTTTTTACTACACATTGATATATTTATTTTATAGGAGGGATTTTCATGTCTCAAAACTCCGCTCCCCGAATCTCCATTTTAGGTGATGGCACCTGTTCCTTTGGCGGCGTTAGCCTTCCCCGCGGGATTGCAGCCGCCTATCTATATTCCGAGCGTTACCTGTCCTACTCCGGCTTCAACACCGTTGAGGGAACCTGGTGGCACCAGCTGGCTGAAAAGATGGGCGGCAGCGTCCTCATCAGCAACGGCGTGCTGGGTTCTTATGTCAGCATCAAGGGCCTGTATGCCGCCTGCCTGAACGGCCGCATCCGCAGCCTGGCCACCGAGGAGGCTTCCCCCGATCTGATCCTCATCTACACTGGTATGACTGACGTGGCCAACGACATTCCTCTGGACGCCTTCCAGCGGGATTACGCCGAAATGCTCACCAAGGTGAAGAAGTTCCATCCCGATGCGCAGATTTGGTGCGGTACCCTCTTCCTGGGTCAGCCTCCCGCTCCCAACCACATGTACTACTTCGAGCCGGAGACCCTCACCAACGTGGAGGAATACAATCAGGCCATCCGGGACTGCGCCAAGGAAGCCGGCGTCAACCTGGCAGACTTCGCCGCCCAGGGCTTTACCTGTTCCACCGTAGACGGACACCACCCCGACAAAGAGGGCATGACCGCCTTTGCTGATGCGTGGCTGAAAAATATCAAAGGGGAATAAAAGCAAAGCAGGAGCTGCCAAAGGATGACAGCTCCTGCTTTTTTCTTTCGCTTTTAAAAATTAAAAAAGAGACAGTCAGCTGACTGTCTCTTTTCTATGTTGGCGTTACCTATTTTTCCGGTCCGTCTCCAGACAAGTATCTTCGGCGCAGATGAGCTTAACTTCCGTGTTCGGAATGGGAACGGGTGGACCCTCATCGCAATCAACACCAACTTACTTTCTTGTGAACAAGAAAGTAAGCAAAGAAAACTTTAATCGGCTTTCTCCTGCCACCTTCTTCTTCACGAAAGGCTGTGGCTTTTCCACACCCTCAAAACCGAACAAAGTAACCGCCGTACGCTTCGCAAGCGCCTGCATTTTCGTTCCTTGAACCTGCGTTTCTCAGGTCAAGCCCTCGGCTTATTAGTACCGGTCAGCTCCATACATTACTGCACTTCCACCTCCGGCCTATCAACGACATAGTCTACGTCGTGCCTTACTCCATAAAGGATGAGAGATCTCATCTTAGGGAAAGTTTCACGCTTAGATGCTTTCAGCGTTTATCTCGTCCGCACTTAGCTACCCTGCTATGCCGTTGGCACGACAACAGGTGCACCAGAGGTGCGTCCATCCCGGTCCTCTCGTACTAAGGACAGCTCCCTTCAAATCTCTTACGCCCGCAACAGATAGGGACCGAACTGTCTCACGACGTTCTGAACCCAGCTCGCGTGCCACTTTAATCGGCGAACAGCCGAACCCTTGGGACCGAATACAGCCCCAGGATGTGACGAGCCGACATCGAGGTGCCAAACCTCCCCGTCGCTGTG
>JBJEYY010000008.1:0-3753 GCA_051887095.1 Faecousia sp.
ATGATGCCGCCCCGGACGGACTCGGCCATGTAAGCGCCGGTGTTGATGGACACGATTAAGATGGCAGCTGCCCAGACGCTGTTGAAGCGCATGGCATTATCGGTGAAATAGGGCAGGCCGTAGAAAATGAACACCGCCTGCAGCACCATGGGAGTGCCTCGGAACACCTCTACATAGATCCGTACCAGAACCCGGATCAGTTTCAGCACGAACCGCTTCAGGGGGGAATCGCTCTTGGAGTAGGGAATGGTGTTGAGAATGCCGCAGACAAGCCCAATGATACAGCCGATGGCCGTGGCCACCAGAGCCAGGATCAGGGTATTTTTCACGCCGTTTAAGTACATTAAGTAATAGTTGCTCCAAAGCTTGGCCATGTCCTGGCCCAGCTCGATCAGCTTATCCATGGGGCTTTTGCTCCTTTCGACTCAGAGAAACAGCTTCCGTCATCCCCTCCGTGCAGAGGGGATGACGGAAGGAATATCAGATTTCGGGCTGGACGGCAATGGCTTCGTCCATCAGCTTGTTGAAGTCCTCCACGGTCATCTGGGAGAGCACGGCGTCAATGGCTTCCTTCAGAGCGGTGTTGCCCTTCAGCACGGAGATGCCGATGTTCACGTTCTCGGCCCGCTCCTCTTCGGTCGCGAACTGGAAGTCGCCGTCGGTGCCGGAGAAGTCCAGAATCACCAGGTTGGGATCCTTGGCAACGGCGCCCATGGCGGTGGGCATATCGGTGCAGATGAAGTCCACGGTGCCGGTCTGCAGGGACATAATCATGGCAGGAGCGGTGTCCGCGGGGGCCAGCAGCTCCACGCCCGCGATCTGGGGCAGGCAGGAGTCATACCAGATGGTGCCGGACTGAGCGGTGCACTTACCGCCGGCCAGGTCCTGAATGCTCTTGGCGGAGGCGTAGGGGCTGTCCTTGGTGGTAACGCAGACGATGGTGGCGTAGTAGTAGGGGCCCGCCATATCCACCTCGGCCATCCGGTCGGCGGTCATGGACTGGCCGGCGATGTTGGCATCCATGGTCTTGGACTGGACGGCGGGGGTCAGGGAATCCCAGGCGCTGGATACGATCTCCAGCTCCCAGCCGTTGGCCTCGCAGATCTTCTTGGCGATCATCACATCATAGCCGTTGGCGTAGGCACCGGGAACGTTGGAGATGGGCACGGCTCCGTTGGAGTCGTCGGTCTGGGTCCAGTTGTAGGGAGCGTAGGCACACTCCATACCTACGGTGAACACGCCGTCCTCCAGGCCGGGGATGTCGGACACGGCGGCCTTGGACTCGGTCTTGCCGCAGGCGGTCAGGGACAGGAGCATTGTCAGGGCAAGGATGATGGACAGAATCTTTCTCATAATGGTCAACCTCTCTTTTTGATTTCCGGGAAACCCGGTGATAACAAAAAATGAACCGCTTTGTCAAGCGGTTCATGGGAATGCGGCATGGCGCGGCGCGCGCGTACCGAACAGCCATTGATAGCGCTTCACAAAGATTTTTGTGACAGTCCGGCAGATCTTCTCTGACGGCCCAGCGGGGGTCGGCCGGGCAGCCTTCCCACGCTTCGGCGGTGATCCCTTTCGCCCCCGGCGGCTGCACGACCTTGCCGGAGGGTACTCATGAGTACCGCGCCTCTATCAAGCGATTCAATTTTCTGTATACTACCACGGCATCCGGGGGTTGTCAACGTTTTTTGACGGAATGGGGAAATTTTGTGGAAAACGGTGAAAACCCCCGGAAAACAGCCGCAAGTTATGTGAATTATTCCGCTCCGGAGCGGACTTCCTCTGCATGCTCCGCCTGGACCTCCGCAATGGCGGAGAGCATGGGCTCCACATCCTTGCCCTTGAGCTTCCGGTCTACATAGTTTTTGGTGATCCGGAAGACCACGGGAGAAAGGACAATGACGCCGATCAGGTTGGGGATCATCATCATGCCATTGAGGGTGTCGGCGATGTCCCAGGCCAGGTTGGCGCTCATCACCGCGCCGCCGAAGGTGGCGGCGACAAAGACAATGCGGTAGACGGCTGTGAATTTGGTGCCAAAGAGGAACTCGGCGGCCTTGGAACCGTAGTGGCTCCAGCCCAGAACCGTGGAATAGGCAAAGAGCATGATGGCGATGGCGAAGAACGCACCGCCCAGCTTGCCGAAATACATGGTAAACACGGTGCTGACGATGTTGGAATTGCTGACGGCGACGCCCTGGTATTCCGCCACTGCCGCGCCGGTCTGCAAATCGATAAGACCGGAGGACAGAATGGTGCAGGCGGTGAGGGTGCACACGATCATGGTATCGGCGAACACCTCGAAGATGCCCCACATACCCTGGCGCACCGGCTCACGGACATTGGAGCTGGAGTGTACCATAACGGAGGAGCCCAGGCCTGCCTCGTTGGAGAACACGCCCCGCTTCATGCCCTGCTCGATGGCAAGCTTCACGCCGTAACCCACCACGGCGCCTCCGGCGGCCTTCATGGCGAAAGCGCCCCGGAAGATGGAGGCAAAGACGGCCGGGAGCATCCGGAAATTCATTGCGATGATGGCAACCGTGCCCACAATGTAGAAGATTACCATGAAGGGGACGATTTTTTCCGTTACGGAGGCGACGCGCTTTAAGCCGCCCACGATGACGAGGCCGCACAGGACTAAGATCACAATGCCCGTAACCCAGCCGGGGACATGGAACACGGCCTGCATATTCCCGGCGATGGAATTGACCTGGGTCATGTTGCCGATGCCGAAGGCCGCCAGGAAGCAGAATACGGAGAACAGCGCGGCCAGAGCGGTGCCGATCCACTTGCAGCCCCGCTTGGAGCCCAGGCCGTCCCGGAGATAGTACATGGCGCCGCCGCTCCACTCGCCTTTGTCGTTTTTCCGGCGGTAGTAGATGCCCAGCACATTTTCGGAGTAGTTGGTCATCATGCCGAAGAAGGCAATGAGCCACATCCAGAACACGGCGCCCGGTCCGCCCACCAGGATGGCGCCGGAGACACCTACGATATTGCCCGTGCCCACCGTGGCTGCCAGGGCAGTGCAGAGGCTCTGGAACTGGGAAATGGAGTGGTCACCGGTGTGGCTGGTAACTTTGCTGTCCCGGAAGATGGCGCCGATGGTCTGCTTCATCCAGTGGCCGAAGTGGGATACCTGGAAGAATTTCGTGACACAGGTGGTCAGCACGCCCACGAAGGCCAGCAGAATCAGGGCGGGCCAGCCCCAGACAATGCCGTTGAGAATGCCGTTGATTTTGGCAATGGTATCGAGCATAGGATGCAACCTCTCTTTCTCACACGGAACAAAAACACGTCGCATACCCCCGGGTATGCGACGTCCTTGCCGCAGTAGAATATGGAAAATTATATGGGAACAAATGGGAAATGTCAACGCAAACCCGGGGGAAACCGGAATCTTTGGAGGATGTTCCAAATTGAAAGCGGGATTGGGAGTGGATTCTGTGGAAAAGACAGATGTGCATATGGGGAGAACACTCCCCGGGAATCCGGGGAGGGAGGGGAACGTAAATTGTAGTTTACAGTATACGTTCCAAGTTATATGTCATTGCGAACCAGTCCTCAGACTGGTGTGGCAATCCCCCAAGGATTTAGGCCACTTTTCGTTCCGTTTCCCCATTTTACCGGGGGATTGCCACACCAGTGTGCGCACTGGTTCGCAATGACAGCTTTTTTCATGGCAATGACAGTTTTTTCGGTTCAATGAAAAAAGTTGTGTGATTTACATTTTGTTACCAAATATTATCTTGC
>JBJEYY010000009.1:0-3752 GCA_051887095.1 Faecousia sp.
GCGCTGGTTCGCAATGACAGAAAACTTGGAACGCACACTTTCAAACAACAATTTACCGCCCCATACGGCAGTTCATTTCAGAAGAAAGAGGGATATATATGAAACTGACCTTTCAGGTCACCGGCATGACCTGCGCTGCCTGCTCCGCCCGGGTGGAGAAGGTGACGGGCCAGGTTCCCGGTGTCAAACAGGTGGAGGTAAATCTGCTCTCCGGCTCCATGACCGTGGAGGCGGAGGGCCCCCAGGTGGCCCAGCCCATCTGCGCCGCCGTGGAGAAGGCGGGCTACCACGCCGCCCTTCCCGGAACCGCCCCCAAGAGCGCCCAGCCGCCCAAATCCAACGAAATGGCCATCCGGCTCATCGGTTCCGGGATCAGCCTAGTGATTCTGATGTACTTCACCATGGGGCACATGGTGGGCCTTCCCGTCCCCCACTGGTACCACGGACGGGAGAATGCCCTGGTAGCGGCGCTGCTGCAGCTGTTTCTGACGCTGCCGACGGTGTACCTGAACCGGGTGTATTACAGCCGGGGCCTGAAAGCGCTGTACCACCGCTCCCCCAACATGGACTCCCTCATCGCCGTGGGCTCCCTGGCCTCCCTGGTCTACGGCTGCGCCGCTCTCTTCCGGATGTCCTATGCCCTGGGCCACGGGGACTGGGACACCGTGGAGCGCTACCGGGAAAACCTGTATTTTGAGTCCGCGGCCACGATTCTGACCCTCATCACCCTGGGCAAATTCCTGGAGGATCGGGCCAAGCGGAAAACCGGTGACGCCGTGAGGGCTCTGATGGACCTGAGCCCCAAAACCGCCCTGGTGCGCCGGGGAGACGCTGTTCAGGAGATTCCCGTGGAGCAGGTGCGGCCCGGAGACACCGTGGTGGTGCGCTCCGGCGGCCGGATTCCCGTGGACGGCACCGTGCTCTCCGGCCGGGCCGACGTGGACCAGAGCGCCCTCACCGGGGAAAGCGTCCCTGTGGAGAAGGCCCCCGGGGATCCGGTCTATGCCGCCACCGTGGCAACCTCCGGCTACCTGGAATTCCGGGCGGATACCGAGGCCAAGGACACCACCCTGGCCCAGATCGTCCGGCTGGTGGAGCAGGCCGGGGGCTCCAAGGCCCCCATTGCCCGTCTGGCGGACAAGATTGCGGGGGTGTTCGTTCCCGTGGTGATGGGCATTTCCCTCCTTACCTTTGCCGTTTGGATGCTCCTGGGTTATGGGCTGGAGTTCAGCCTGAACTGCGCCGTGTCCGTGCTTGTCATTTCCTGCCCCTGCGCCTTAGGTCTCGCCACGCCCGTGGCCATCATGGTGGGCACCGGCCGGGGGGCCCAGATGGGAGTGCTGTTCAAGAATGCCGAAGCCCTGGAAAATCTCCACCGGGTGAACACCGTGGTGCTGGACAAGACCGGCACATTAACCACCGGAGCGCCCCAGGTGACGGACATCCTGCCGGGCTCCGTCAGCGCGAAAGAGCTGCTGCGTCTGGCGGCGGCCCTGGAGCAGAAGTCCGAGCATCCCTTCGCCCGGGCCATTCTGGCGGCTGCGGAGGGCCCTTACCCCCAGGCAGTGGATTATGAAACCCTCCCTGGTCGAGGCGTCACCGCGGTTGTCGAAGGGGTCCGGCTCTACGGCGGAAACAAACGGCTGATGCAGGAGCGGGGCGTGTCGGTTCCCGACCTCTCCTGCCTCTCCCATAAGGGCAAAACCCCTCTGTATTTCGCCCGGGAGGACGGAACGTATCTGGGGGCCATCGCTGCAGCGGACGTACTCCGGCCCGATTCCCCCGCGGCCATCGCGGAACTTCGGCAATTGGGGCTTGAAATTGTGATGCTGACAGGCGATAATAGAGATACCGCCCAGGCCATCGCCTCCCAAGCGGGCATCTCCCAGGTCATCTCCGACGTGCTGCCCACGGACAAGGCCTCCGCTGTGGAGGCGCTTCGGGGCAAGGGCCGCCGGGTGCTGATGGTGGGCGACGGCATCAACGACGCTCCCGCCCTGGCCACGGCGGACGTGGGCATGGCCATCGGCGCGGGCACGGACATCGCCGTGGAATCCGCCGACGTGGTGCTCATCAGCCGCTCCCTGGTATCGGCGGCGGAGGCCATCCGCTTAAGCCGCGCCACCATCCGCAACATCCGGCAGAATTTGTTCTGGGCCTTTTTCTACAACTGCCTGGGTATCCCCATCGCGGCGGGAGTGCTGTACCTGCCCTTAGGGCTCACCTTAAGCCCCATGCTGGCCGCTGCCGCCATGAGCCTCAGCTCCGTGTTCGTGGTGACCAATGCCCTGCGCCTGCGCTCGTTCCGAACCAAACCCATCCCGGCGGCGGAAGCTGCCGAACCAATTCACATTCAGGAGGAAAAAGCCATGGAAACCGTGATCAAAGTCGAAGGTATGATGTGCAATCATTGCAAGGCCCGGGTGGAGAAGGTCTGCAAGGCCGTCCCCGGCACCCAGGATGCCGTGGTGGACCTGGCCGCCAAAACCGTCACCGTCACTGGCAGTGCCGATGTGGAGGCTCTGAAGCAGGCCATCCGGGACGCGGACTACCAGGTTGTGGAGGACTGATATGGAGGCTGAATTCTATTTTGACTCCCAGGGCGCGGGCAAAATCCGCTGCCGCAGCTGGCTCCCCCAGGGGGAGCCCCGGGCTGTGGTGCAGCTTGTCCACGGCATCGCGGAGCGCATCGACCGCTACGACAGTTTCGCCCGGTTCCTGACGGAGCAGGGCTTCGCAGTGGTGGCCGAGGACCACATGGGCCACGGCAAATCCATCAACAACGGCGGAATCCAGGGGTACTTCCACGGGGGCTGGTTCGCCGCCGTGGCGGATACCTACCACCTGCTGGAGCTGACCCGTCAGGAGTTCCCCGGCATTCCCTATATCCTCTTCGGCCACTCCATGGGCTCGTTTATGGCCCGGACCATCCTGTGCAAATACCCGGACAGCGGCATCACCGCAGCAGTAATCTGCGGCACCGGTTGGCAGCCCAGCGCAGCCCTGCCCGCCCTCATCAAAGCGGCGGACCTCATCGGGAAGCGCTCCGGGGAAACCGCCCCCAGCAAGGCCCTGGAGGCCATGGCCTTCGGCAGCTATAACAAGCGAGTGGAGCACAAGCGCACGGTCTGCGACTGGCTCACCCGGGACGACGCTGTGGTGGACGCCTACATTGCAGACCCGCTCTGCGGCTTCACCCCCAGCGCGGGTCTGTTCCGGGATATGCTGACGGGCATCCGGTACATCCAGAAGCCGGAAAGCCTGAATGCCATGAAAAAGGACCTGCCCGTCTTCTTCATCGCCGGCGGAGACGACCCCGTGGGCAGCTACGGCAAAGGCGTGCGGAAAGCCGCCGAAGCCTTCCGGCAGGCCGGGATGCAAGACGTAACCGTAAAGCTCTACCCCCTGTGCCGCCACGAGATCCTCAACGAGATCAACAAGGCGGAGGTCTATCAGGATGTCCTGACCTGGATCGAAAGCAAAATCAAAGCGTAAAAAAGTTTTTTGGCAAAATAAATGCTGTCATTGCGAGCCAGTTCGCAAACTGGCGTGGCAATCCCCCGGATCTTCCGAGAACTCAAAAAAGCGGGGGAGCTGTCTACCGAAGCGCCCTAAAAAGTTGGGGGATTGCCACACCAGGCTGCGGCCTGGTTCGCAATGACAGTTCTTTTTACGTGCGCGAAACAACAATTTATCTTGGTTCAATGAAAAAAGTTGTGTGATTTACATTTTGTTACCAAATATAATCTTGC
>JBJEYY010000010.1:0-3743 GCA_051887095.1 Faecousia sp.
CGGACCGCTAAACAACATTTTACCGAGCAGCTGAGTAAAGCCGATAAGCACATTGATAAATTTTATGGGGACAACCACGTTCTGAAGGACATCAACCTGGTCATCGAGGACGGCGACTTCATGACCCTGCTGGGGCCCTCCGGCTGCGGCAAAACCACCACTCTTCGGGTGGTCTCCGGCCTGGAGAAGCCCCAGAACGGCGTCATGACCATCGACAGTGAGGAAATGATCAACGCGGACCTGGCCTACTACGCCGAGCCCAGCAAGCGGGGCCTCAACCTGGTGTTCCAGTCCTACGCCCTGTGGCCCCGCATGACCGTCCGGGAGAACATCTCCTTTGGCCTGAAAATTCAGAAGCTTCCCAAGGCCGAGGTGGAGAAGCGGCTCCTCGATTCCCTGCGGATGATGCGCATCGAGGAGTACATCGACCGCTATCCCAACGAGCTGTCCGGCGGCCAGCAGCAGCGGGTGGCCATCGCCCGGGCCGTGGCCTCCAATCCCAAGCTGCTGCTTCTGGACGAGCCCCTTTCGAACCTGGACGCCCGGCTGCGGATCGACATGCGATCGGAGCTGCAGCGAATCCACCGGGAGCTGGGCACTACCATCATCTACGTCACCCACGGCCAGGTGGAGGCCCTGACCATGTCCACCAAGATCGCCCTGTTCAAAAAGGGGGAACTGAGCCAGGTGGCCTCCCCCATGGAGCTGTACATGAACCCCATCGACCTGGAGGCCGCGGACTTCATCGGCAACCCCCGGATCAACTTCCTGGAAGGCACCGCCCGGTTGGAAAACGGACAGCTCCATGTGGAGAGCGAATTGGGCGAGCACATCTTCGACGCCGCCGATATGACCGACGAACCCATCCCCGAGGGAGAATTCCCCTGCGTGGTGGCCATCCGTCCCGAGCAGGTGCAGATTTATGAGGAGGATGGTCCCGGGCGGCTTCCCGTCACCGTCTACGCCAACCAGTCCGCCGACTCCGAGACCCTGGTCTCCCTCCAGGCTGGCAAGAGCGATTTCCTGTCCAAGCAGATCGGCCTTGCCCACTACGAGATCAACCAGCAGGTGTACGTCCAGATCCCTCCGGAGAAGATCAACATCTACGACGCCAAATCCACCCGCCTCATCAAACGCGCCCGATAAGCGCAGTGGGAAGATAAATTGGTGTTTGAAAGGGTGCGTTGTAAATTACCTGTCATTGCGAACCAGTCCGCAGACTGGTGTGGCAATCCCCCGGTTAGAGAGGAAATGTACCGAAAAGTGCCCAGAAAAATGGGAGCCGCTGCAATTTTTGGTAGTAATCGTTACCCGGCTCCATTCAACTGGGGGATTGCCACACCAGCGTGCGCGCTGGTTCGCAATGACAGCTTGAATTTACCAAACACCAATTTACCTGGGCAGACAGGAGGACCGCTCCACCAGGGTCGGCATGAGGATGCGGTGGGTATAACCCTCCAGCTCATTCTGCACCTTGTCCAGCAGCACGTCCACCGCCACGGAGGCCAGCATCTTCATGGGCTGCTCCACCGTGGTCAGGTTGATCCGGGGCAGGCCGCTGTCGTGGATGTTGTCAAAGCCCAGCAGGGACAGCTCCTCGGGAATTTTCAGTCCGATTTCCTCCGCTGCCTGCAGGATGCCCAGGGCGTTGGTATCGGTGGAGGCGAAAATGGCCGTGTAATTCCGCTCCTGGGCAAACAGCTGCTTTGCCAGCTGATAGCCGTACTTAATGGAGGTGGAGGGGAAGGTGTTGTTGCAGAACCGGGGAGTCAGTCCAAACCTCTGGCAGGCTTCCTCATAGCCCTCGGCACGGAGCTGGTGGGTGTTGCTCCCCCGGCGGCGGCCGAAGTACAGAATCTCCCGGTGGCCCAGGCGGTACAGGTATTCCACCCCCAAAAACGCACCCTTTCTGTTGTCCACGGACACATAGCTTTCCGGGGTTTCCCGCAGATTCTCTCCCACAAACACCGTGGGCACCCGGCTGAGGTAGGGTTTCAGGGTTTCGTAGCTTTCCGGAGCGGAGGGGCACAGGATGATGCCGTCCACCTGGCGGCCGATCATCAGCTCGAACAGCTCTCCCTCCTGCTCCACCTTCCGGGAGGAGTTGCACAGGATGATGTTGTACCCCCTGGCCCGGGCCTGGCGGTCGATGTGGTAGGCCAGCTCTGACATGAAGGGGTTGTTCACCCCGGGCAGAATCAGCCCTAACAGCTTGGTACTCTTCATCACCATGGCACGGGCCACGGTGTTGGCGGTGTAGTTCATCTGCTTGCACACCTGAAGGATCCGGTCCCGGGTGTCCGCGCTGATCTCGGGGCTTCCCGACAGGGCCCGGGATACGGTGGAGTAGGAAACTCCGGCGGCTTTCGCCACATCTTTGATGGTTACGTTCTTCATACGCTTCTCTCCCAAGCGGAAAATTCCGAAAATTTGCGCAGCTTTATTGTAAATTGTTTCCGCTTCTAAATCAAGAGCTTTAGAGAAAATTCAGCAAATACCACAACATACTCCCCGAAAACTGGTGATTTTCACAGTCGTTCTTCCTGATATCTTGCATATCCTGTTATTTCCCGTAAATTTTTCCCAGGAGTTCCTCAAATTTTCGAGGATTATTCCGGAACTTTTTGGTTTTATCTCAATTATATCCGATTTCTCGCATTTTCAACAGATATCCTGCGATTGATATCCATATTTTTGGTTGACACGCCGGAATATTTGCTATAAAATATTCTCAAGAAAAGCGAAAACGTTTGTGTGAAACTGGAAAGGAGTGACGGGGCATGATTCAGGCGGTTTTGTTTGACCTGGGAGGCACGCTGCATACGTCCTCTTCCCCTCCCGGACGGGAGCTTTGGTTCGCCCGGCGGCTGCTGGAGCGGCTGGCGGACTACGGAATTTTCCTGGAAACCTCCCCCGAGGCACTGGCGGCAAGCCTTTCCCGCAATGCGGAAATCTACAAGCAGGTAACCCAGCCTACCCTCTGGGAGCTGCCCGCCCCGGAAATCTGGAGCAGGTATTACCTTCGGGACTACGGCATTTCCGGCGAACGCCTCGCCCCCTTCGCCGAGGAGCTGAGCTTCCTGTACGATTACGAACGGGTGCGTGTTATGCGCCGTCCCCACTTAACCGAGACCACGGAAGCCCTTCACCGCATGGGCATCCGGATGGGGGTCATCAGCAACATCATCTCCACCTCCGTGGTGCCCCATTTCCTCCGGGAGCACGGCATCGCGGGGTATATGGAGACAGTGGTCACCTCCTCGGAAACCGGCATCCGCAAGCCCTCGCCGGATATTTTCCGGGTGGCTGAAAGGGAAATGAACCTGCGGCCTGAGGAGCTTGCCTACGTGGGCGACACCATCTCCCGGGATGTCATCGGCACCCGGGCCGCGGGCTGGCGGCTGATGATCCAGATTGTCAACCCCGCCATCGCCCACCGGGACGCCGGGCTGGACCCGGAAGCCAACCGTCCCGACTATCGGATTCACGACCTGTCCGAAATCCCCGCCATCATCGCCCGGGAGAATTCCCGATAAACCCAGGGACAGCAGGCAGACAAATTGTTGTTTGCACTACACGTTCCAAATTTCCTGTCATTGCGAACCAGTCCGCTTAAGTGGTGTGGCAATCCCCCAGTTGAATGGGGAAACGGAACGAAAACGGCCCTAAATCCTTGGGGGATTGCCACGCCAGTGTGCGCACTGGCTCGCAATGACAGCGTTTATTTGGTGAGCTAAACAACA
>JBJEYY010000011.1:0-3740 GCA_051887095.1 Faecousia sp.
TTGCGAACCAGTCCGCAGACTGGTGTGGCAATCCCCCGGTTAGAGGGGAAATGTAACGAAAAGTTCCCGAAAAGAATGGGAACTGCTGCGATTTTTGGTGGTAATCGTTACCTGGTTCCATTCAACCGGGGGATTGCCACGCCAGTGTGCGCACTGGCTCGCAATGACAGCGTATATTTGACAAACACCAATTTGCCCATTTCAAATCCGTCCCGAAGGGACACCTTAATGTTTCCGAAGGAAATATATCACACGGCGAAGCCGTATATCACCGCGCAGCGATTTCACGCGGCGAAGCCGTATATCGTGGCGCAGCCCCTCACTGCTCCATTTTTTCCTTCTGCATGCAGCACTTCTTATACTTTTTGCCGCTGCCGCAGGGGCAGGGGTCGTTGGGGCCCACCTTCTTGGCGGCGGTGCGGACGGGCTGCTTCTTTACCTGGGATTTTGTGGCCGCGGCGGTGCCGGTCTCCTTGGCAACCTTCTCCCGCTTGATCTCCTGCTGGGGCTTAATCTGCACCAGGAACATCCGGCGCACCGTCTCGTGACGGATGGCCTCGATCATGGCCTGGAACATCTCGTAGCCCTCTTCCTTGTAGGCCACCACCGGGTCATGCTGGCCGTAGGCCCGCAGGCCGATGCCCTGCTTCAGGTCGTCCATGGCGTCGATGTTGTCCATCCAGTATTCGTCCACCACCCGGAGCATGACCACCCGCTCCAGCTCCCGCATGAGCTTTTCGCCGATCATGGCCTCCTTGGCCTGGTAGGTCTTCTCGGCAATGGAATAGAGGGTGTCCGTCAGTTCCGGGGCGGTCTGGTTCAGCAGCTGCTCCCGCCGGGAGGACAACGTGCCCTTGGCGAAGTAGATGCCTTCCATCTGGGCTGCCAGGGTATCCAGAGCCCCCTCGCTCACGGCGCCGCCCTCCTGGGAAAGGGCCGTGGAGACAAAGCCCTCCACCGCGGAGCGGAGCATGGTGAGGATATTCTCCCGCAGATCCTCCCCGTCCAGCACCTTCTGCCGCTGGGCGTAAATCACTTCGCGCTGGGTGTTCATCACGTTGTCGTACTCCAGCACGTTCTTTCTGGCCCGGAAGTTCCGGGATTCCACGTTCTTCTGGGCGTTCTCCACGGCGTTCGAAAGAATCTTCGCGTCGATGGGGGTGTCCTCGTCCAGTCCCAGGGAATCCATCATGCCCATAACCTTGTCCGTGGCGAACAGGCGCATCAGATCGTCCTGGAGGCTCAGGTAGAACCGGCTCTCGCCGGGGTCGCCCTGACGGCCGCTGCGGCCCCGCAGCTGATTGTCAATCCGGCGGGACTCATGGCGCTCGGTGCCGATGATGAACAGGCCTCCGGCAGCTTTCACCTTCTCCGCCTCGTCGGCGATTTCGGCCTTGTACTTTTTCAGCAGCTCCTCATACCTGGCCCGGACGGCCAGGATCTCCGGGTCGCTGGTTTCCGCAAAGGAGTCGGCCTCCGCCAGCAGCTCCTCGGGCAGGTCTCCCTTGCGCAGCTCGGACTTGGCCAGGAATTCCGCGTTGCCGCCCAGTACGATGTCCGTACCACGGCCCGCCATGTTGGTGGCGATGGTCACAGCGCCGAATTTGCCCGCCTGGGCCACGATCTGGGCCTCCAGTTCATGGTACTTGGCGTTGAGCACATTGTGGGGGATGCCCTCCCGCTTGAGAAGCTTGCTGAGGATTTCGCTCTTTTCAATGGAAATGGTGCCCACCAGCACGGGCTGGCCCTTGGCGTGGCACTCCTTCACCTGCTGGATGATGGCCCGGAATTTGCCGGACTCGGTCTTGTACACCACGTCGGAGTGGTCCACTCGGGCGATGGGCCGGTTGGTGGGAATCTCCACCACGTCCAGGCCGTAGATGGCGCCGAATTCCTCCTCCTCGGTCAGGGCCGTGCCGGTCATGCCGGAGAGCTTGCGGTAGAGCCGGAAGAAGTTCTGGAAGGTGATGGTGGCCAGGGTCTTGCTCTCTCCCGCCACGGTGACCCCTTCCTTGGCCTCGATGGCCTGATGCAGGCCCTCGTTGTAGCGGCGGCCGTACATCAGCCGTCCGGTGAACTCGTCCACGATGATGATCTGGCCGTCCTTGACCACATAGTCGATGTCCTTCTTCATCAGGCCCCGGGCCTTCATGGCCTGGTTTAAGTGATGGGACAGCGTGGCGTTTTCGGAGTCCGCCAGATTCTCCACGCCGAAGTATTTCTCCGCCTTCTCGATGCCCCGGGCGGTGAGGGACACGGTGCGGGCCTTCTCGTCCACGAAGTAGTCGCAGTCGTAGTCATCGTGAACCTCTTTTTCGTCGGTCTTGGCAAAGACCTGCTTACGGAGGGTGGATACGAAGTAGTCCGCCATTTCGTACAGCTTGGAGGAATCCTCCCCCCGGCCGGAGATAATGAGGGGCGTTCTGGCCTCGTCAATGAGGATGGAGTCCACCTCGTCCACGATGGCGAAGGCATGGCCCCGCTGGACAAGCTCGGCCTTATAAATCGCCATGTTGTCCCGGAGGTAGTCGAAGCCCAGCTCGTTGTTGGTGCAGTAGGTGATGTCCGCGGCGTAGGACTGCCGCCGCTGGGCGGGCTCCATGCCGGGGATAATCAGGCCCACGGTCAGGCCCATGTACCGGTAGACCTTGCCCATCCACTCGGAGTCCCGCTTGGCCAGGTACTCGTTGACCGTGACCACATGGACGCCCTCGCCGGTGAGGGCGTTCAGGTAGCAGGGCAGAATGGCGACCAATGTTTTTCCTTCACCGGTTTTCATTTCCGCGATCCGGCCCTGGTGCAGCACAATGCCGCCCAGCAGCTGGACAGGGTAGGGCCGCATGCCCAGCACCCGGTCGGCGGCCTCCCGGACGGCGGCGAAGGCCTCGGGGAGCAAATCGTCCAGGGTCTCCCCCTGGGAAAGGCGCTCCTTGAATTCGGCGGTTTTGCCCTTTAAATCCTCTTCCGAGAGCGCCTTGTAGCTGTCCTCCAGGGCCAGGATCTTGTCCACGGTCGGCTGGAGCTTCTTGATTTCCCGCTGAGAGCGGGTTCCGAACAGTTTTGTAATCAGTCCCATAGTTACTCCTTACGTAATAATGTGTGAAACGCCTGGGACACAGCATCCCGGGCACAGAAAGCCAATTTTACGTATTATAGCACAACCGCCCCGGGAATAAAAGAGGATTTTGTAAACATTTGGCGTCAGGAAAGGAAGCGGCCGCGGAAAGATAAATTGGTGTTTGTAAGTGCGCGTTACAGATTACCTGTCATTGCGAACCAGTCCGCAGACTGGTTCGCAATGACAGGTAATTTGCAGCACACCCTTTCAAACAACAATTTGTATGTCCTCCCCCCAAAAGCAAACCGTGTTCCCGGTTTGGGAGCACGGTTTGGAGATTATTTCTTTTTCTTCAGCATCAGGAAAACCAGCACCAGCACCGCGGCTAAGGACACGGCCATCAGGACGATCCAGGTGGTCATCTGGAATTCGTCCCCGGTGAAGGGAATCTCCTCCGCCGCCCGGGCGGAAACCGGCAAAAGGGTCAGCAGTAAAGCGCTGAAAAGCAGGCCTACTTTGTTTCTCATAGGGATTCCTCCTGTTTTTGTGGTAGGATGGATGAAGCGTATTGTAATAACATAGGGTTCGGCAAATTGGGAGTTTGTGGGTGTGCACTTCAAATATTCCGTCATTGCGAACCAGTCCGCTTAAGTGGTGTGGCAATCCCCCGGTAAAATGGGGA
>JBJEYY010000012.1:0-19169 GCA_051887095.1 Faecousia sp.
TGTGTCCCATGTTACCTGTCATTGCGAACCAGTCCGCTTAAGTGGTGTGGCAATCCCCCGGTTAGAGGGGAAATGTGCCGAAAAGCACCCGGAAAAACGGGGATTGTTGCGATTCTTGGTGGTAATCGTTACCTGGTTCCATTCAACCGGGGGATTGCCACGCCAGTGTGCGCACTGGCTCGCAATGACAGCGTATATTCGACAAACACCAATTTATCAACCAACACGCCTTTTTTCAAACGGGGGCGTTAACGGGATTTTGCGAAAACGTGAACATATTTTGAACACAATCCGGAAAATTACGGACAAATCATGGCTCATCCGGTGTTTTTCCAGGGGAATGGATTGACATATGGATCGAATTGTGTTACAATTCGGTTACACTGCGGAAGAGCGGGCAAAAGCCCCAGGGCCCCCTTCCGGGACAGGAGATTGTTGTGAATGATCGAATTTACCAATGTAGAAAAGACATATGAACAGGGAAACAAAGCCCTGAACGGCATTTCCATGACCATTGAGGATGGGGAGTTCTGCTTTCTGGTGGGCCCCTCCGGCTCCGGAAAATCCACCATCATCAAGCTGATTACCGGGGAGCTTAAGCCCACCGCGGGCAGCGTCCATGTGAACGGCTACTCCCTGGAGCGGATCCGCAGACGGGAAATTCCCTACCTGCGCCGTACCGTGGGCGTGGTGTTCCAGGACTTCCGGCTGATTTCCAATATGACCGTGTACGAAAACGTGGCCTTCGCCATGCGGGTCATCGGCGCCAAAGAAAAGGAGATCCGGGACCGGGTTCCCTATGTGCTGGAGCTGGTAGGCCTGGAAAACAAGAAAAACCGCCTGCCCGGCGAGATGTCCGGCGGCGAGCAGCAGCGTCTGGCCATCGCCCGGGCGCTGGTGAACAACCCCTCCACCATCATCGCCGACGAGCCTACCGGCAACCTGGATCCCGCCCGGTCCTTCGAGATTATGGCCCTGCTGGAGGAAATCAACAACCTGGGCACCACCGTGCTGGTGGTCACCCACGCCAGGGACCTGGTGGAGCGCTTCGGCAAACGGGTCATCGCCATCAACGACGGCCTGGTGGTCAGCGACGGAATGGAGGGGTATTACAGCCATGAAGATCAATAATATCGGCTATCTGATGAAGGAAGGCCTGCGCCACATTTTCACCCACGGCTTCATGTCCTTTGCCGCCGTGTGCGTCACTGTGGCCTGCCTTCTGATTGTGGGAAGCTTCGCCATCCTGGCCTACAACCTGGACATCATGGTGGAGGATCTGAACAAGACCAGTGAAATCCTGGTGTATGTGGACAGCAGCCTGTCCGATGCGGAGGCCAAGAGCATCGGCACCAAAATCAATATGCTGGACAATGTGCTCCAGGCCACCTTCGTTTCCCGGGAGGAGGCCCTGCAGAAATTTGTGGCGGACCACCAGAACGACAGCGCCTTCAGCGGGGTCCAGGCCCAGGACCTGCGCCACCGGTTCGTGGTGACCCTGGAGGACAATTCCCTCATGGAGGAAACCGATCGCCAGCTCAAGCAGATTCCCGGTGTGGCCGATACCAGCGCCGCCTACGAGCTGGCCGAGGGCTTCTCCACGGTGCAGGATGTGCTGCATATCGTATCCTACGCGGTGATTGCCGTGCTGCTGGTGGTGTCGCTGCTGATTATCTCCAACACCGTCAAGCTGGCCATGTATGACCGCCGGGATGAAATCGCCATCATGAAAATGGTGGGCGCCACCAACGGCTTCATCCGGTTGCCCTTCGTGGTGGAGGGCTTCACCCTGGGTATGCTGGGCGCGACACTGGCCTTCGGCCTGGAGTGGGTGATGTACGACGCGCTGGTGGCCCGGATCGCCGAGGCGGATTCCCTGAAGCTGTTCTCCTTCGTTCCCTTCCAGGAGCTGCTGATTCCTATGGTGGTGACCTTCGCCGCCGCCGGTATGTTCGTGGGCATCGTGGGCAGCTGGAGCTCCATCCGCCGCTTCATGGATGTGTAACCGCCTCCCGCCGGAGGGAAGATAGAGAAGCGCCCGACCCCTTTGAAAGGGCAGAAGAACGATAAATTGTTGTTTAGCGCACCAAATAAACGCTGTCATTGCGAGCCAGTGCGCACACTGGTGCGGCAATCCCCCAAGGATTTAGGCCACTTTTCGTTCCGTTTCCCCATTTTACCGGGGGGTTGCCACACCAGCGTGCGCGCTGGTTCGCAATGACAGAAAACTTGAGGCGCAAACTTGTAAACAACAATTTACCTGCCTGCTTTGGGTTGGGCGGCATGAGAGATACAACATTTGGAGACCGTTATGAAACATCGCAAATCCATTCGCACATTGATTACGCTGGTGCTTGCCGCCGCGCTGGTGACGGGGCTGGTTCCATCCCCTGCCCGGGCGGCAAGCTCCACCGAAATCAAGGCCGCGATTCAGGACCTGAAAAAAGAGAATTCCCAGATTCAGTCCCAGATCAACGCCATCCGAAGCCGCTACGACGCCAACGCCAGCGAGATTCAGCAGCTGGTGGATCAGAAGGACGCCATCGACCAGGAGATTGTGCTTCTGAACGAGCAGATTATCAACATCAATGAGCAGGTGGCTGCCTACGCCCAGCTGATTGCCGATACCCAGGAGCAGCTGGAGGTGTCCCAGAGCCTGCTGGACGATCTGAGCGAGAAAAACCGGCAGCGCATCCAGGCCATGGAGGAGGAGGGCACCGTTTCCTACTGGGAGGTGCTCTTTGAGGCCAGCAGCTTCACGGACCTGCTGGACCGGCTGAACATGGTGGAGGAGATCGCCGTTTCCGACCAGCGCAGGCTGAAGGAAATGGAGCTGGCGGCCTCCATGGTGGAGAAAACCCGGCAGGAGATGGAGGAGAATCTCCGGGAGCTGGAGCAGAGCCGGGCGGACCTGGCCCTGGCCCAGCAGACTCTGGAGGAGCGCCGGGACGATTCGGACGAGCTTCTGCGGGAGCTGATCGCCAAGCAGGAGGAGTTCCAGGCCCTGCTGGACGAGTCCGAGGCTGCTCAGGATGAACTGATGCAGCAGATCGCCCAGAAGGAGAAGGAGCTGAAGGAGGCCCAGTACGACGAGTATCTGGCCAAGCTTGCCGCCGCCGGAAACGCGCCGCCCTCCAATGCCACCTGGGTGACGCCGGTGTCGGGCTATACCCTGACCAGCCCCTTCGGCAACCGGCTCCATCCGGTGCTGGGCGTTTACCGGATGCACAACGGCATCGATATGGCCTGCCCCAAGGGTACCCCCATCTATGCCACCCGGGCCGGGAAGGTGACCACCGCCTCCTATCAGGCCGGAGGCGCGGGCTACTATGTGAGCATCAACCATCTGGACGGATTCTCCTCCATCTACATGCACATGACAAACTATGTGGTCTCCGCGGGACAGACCGTGTCCCAGGGACAGCTGATCGGCTATGTGGGCAGCACCGGCATTTCCACCGGCCCCCATCTGCACTTCGGCATTTCCTACGCAGGTACTTATGTTAACCCCCTGGCGTACATCTACCGGTGACGCCTTCCCACTCAAGAAGGAGATTCTTATGAACAATCGCAAACGTCTTGTGTCCATCCTTGCGGGCGTCATGGCGGCGGTGATGCTGCTGACCCTGATTATCAGCCTGCTGCCCACCAAGGCCAGCGCGGCCTCCTCCAGCGAGATCCGCAAGCAGATCAATGAGCTGAAGGCCCAGAAGAAGGAAATTGAGGAGCAGATCAAGCAGGTTCAGGACGATTACGAGAAAAACAAAGACGATATCGCCGATATTGTGGCAAGGAAAAACGTAATTGATCAGGAAATCGGCCTGCTCAGCGCCCAGATCATCAACATCAACGAGCAGATTTCCGCCTTCAATACCCTGATTGCGGACAAGCAGGAGGAGCTGGACGGCGCCCAGGACCGGTTTGACCAGCTGAGCCAGGAGAATAAAGTCCGTATCCGCACCATGGAGGAGGAAGGAAGCCTCAGCTATTGGGAGGTGCTGTTCAAGGCCAATGATTTCTCCGACCTGCTGGACCGGCTGAACATGGTGGAGGAGATCGCCGCCTCCGACCAGCGCCGTCTGGAGGAGCTGGATCAGGCCGCCCGGGCGGTGGAGGAGGCCCAGGCCCAGCTGGAGGAGGAAAAGGCAGAGCTCCAGCTGACCAAGGACGAATTGGATGAAACCCAGGCCCAGCTGGACGAGAAGAAGAAGGAAGCGGACGCGCTGCTGCTGGAGCTGCTGGCGAGAGCCGACGAGCTGAAGGCCCTGGAGGCGGAGTATTCCGAGCAGGAAGCGGAATTCCTGAAGGAAATCGCCGCCAAGGAGCAGGAATATAACGAGGTAAAGCTGGCCGAGTGGCTGGCGTACATGGCAACCTACACCACCGTTCCTCCGGAAACCGCGGCACCTTCGGAGGGCGGCAATACCAACGGCAGCTCCGGGACCAATTCCGGAAACAATTCCGGCGGAGGCGGCGCAAGCTCCGGCTGGCTGGTGCCCTGCAGCTATGTCAAGCTTACCAGCCCCTTCGGCAACCGGACCTCCCCCACGGCGGGCGCTTCCTCCTACCATCAGGGCGTGGATCTGGCGGCTCCCCAGGGTACTCCGGTGTACGCCTCCCGGGCCGGACGGGTGACCGTGGCAGGCTACGGCAGCGCGGCGGGCTACTATGTGACCATCAACCACTTAGACGGATTCTCCAGTATCTACATGCACCTGAATAACTACGTGGTATCCTCCGGCCAGACCGTTTCCGCCGGTCAGCTCATCGGCTATGTGGGCAACTCCGGCATCGCCACCGGCTACCATCTGCACTTCGGCATTGCCTATAACGGCGCCTATGTGAACCCGGCGAGTTACGTAAACCTGTATTGATAAGCATCGTTTCTGTTACGGCAGTTTGATAAATTGGTGTTTACATTATACGTTCTATGTTTTCTGTCATTGCGAACCAGGCCGCAGCCTGGTGTGGCAATCCCCCGGTAAAATGGGGAAACGAAGCGAAAACGGCCCGAAATCATTGGGGGATTGCCACGCCAGTGTGAGCACTGGCTCGCAATGACAGCGTTTTTTGGTGCGCTAAACAACAATTGATTGGAATCCTGCGTGACGGGGATTTGTAAGAAAACATAGGATTTGCCTCCCACAGCCGGTTTGGCTGTGGGATGGTTTGCATGAGGTGGTATTCCATGAAGAAGAAAATTCTGCTGACACTGTCCTATATTCTGGTGGCCGCTGCGGCGGCAGCGTTGACCCTGACTCTGAGATTTCCGGGAGAATCCACCACCTCCAAGCTGGACGAGCTGGAGAGCCTGATCCTGGAGCGGTTTATCGGGGAAACGGACCGCATTGCCATGGAGGATGCAGCCGCGGAAGCCATGGTGGCCTCCCTTGGGGACCGGTGGAGCTATTATATTGCCGCCGAGGATTATGAAGCCTACCAGGAGCAGATGGAGAATGCCTTTGTGGGTGTGGGAATTACCATCCAGGTGACGGAAGAAAACGCCGGTATGCTGGTTGTGGACGTGACCAAGGGCGGTCCTGCCGAGGAGGCGGGAATCCTGGTGGGGGATGTTCTGACGGCGGTGGAGGGAACCCGGGTGGAGGGCATGGACACCACCGATGTCCGCAATCTGGTCCGAGGCCAGGAGCTCACTTGGGTCAGCCTGACCGTTTCCCGGGAGGGGGAGGAGCTGACCTTCCCGGTGGAGCGCCGCAGGATTGAGGTTCCCGTGGCCACCTATACCATGCTGGATAACCACGTGGGCTTGGTTCGGATCGAGAACTTTGACCAGCGCTGCGCGAAGGAAACCATCACGGCCATCGAAGCGCTGCTGGAGCAGGGGGCTCAGAGCCTGATCTTTGATCTCCGGGGCAATCCCGGAGGCTATGCCGACGAGCTGGTGAAGATTCTGGACTATCTGCTGCCGGAGGGGGAGCTGTTCCGCACGGTGGATTATGCCGGACGGGAGCATGTGGACACCTCCGACAAAAGGTGCCTGGAAATGCCCATGGCGGTGCTGGTGAATGAGGATTCCTACTCCGCTGCGGAGTTCTTTGCCGCGGCTCTGCGGGAATATGACTGGGCTGTCATCGTGGGGCAGAAGACCTGCGGAAAGGGATATTTCCAGAACACCCTGCCCCTCTCCGACGGCTCCGCGGTGGGGCTGTCCGTTGGAAAGTATTTTACCCCCAAGGGCGAGAGCCTGGCCGGCGTGGGGGTTACCCCGGATCTGACCGTGGAGGTGGACGAGGAAACCCGGATGAAGATCTACTACGGGAGGCTGCCCATCGAGGAGGACGTTCAGCTGGAGGCGGCGCTGGAGCTGCTGGAAACCGAATAGGGACAATGCCCCGACCGGAAGGTCGGGGCATTTTTGACGCAGAAAGTTAAAAACGCATATCGAGGGGGTTCCGTTGTGCGGTAAATCGTTGTTTAGCGTAGCAAAAAACGCTGTCATTGCGAGCCAGCGCGCACGCTGGTGTGGCAATCCCCGAAGTTTTTAGGCTGCTTTTCGCCCCGTTTCCCCTCTAACCGGGGGATTGCCACGCCAGTGTGCGCACTGGCTCGCAATGACAGCATTTTTTCAGTTCGCACGCGTAAACAACAATTAATCGTACTGCTGCGTTAGCCTGATATGCAGATTACAGATCATACTGTTGGTATAAAAAACAGACTACCAATTATACGAGCAGTCGGTGGAATTCCGGGGATACCTATGGTATAATCATCCTGCAACCGGGAAGGAGAGATGGGTATGGAAATCAGACTTGGGGAGAAAATCCGGACCCTGCGTAAGCAGGCGGGGCTGACCCAGGAGGCGCTGGCGGAGGCCCTGGGGGTCACTCCCGGGGCGGTGTACAAGTGGGAATCCGGCAGGGCGATGCCGGAGCTGGAGCTGCTGGTGGAGATCGGAGAATTTTTCGAAACCTCCGTGGACGCGCTGCTGGATTACGGCTGGGAAAAGCGGAATATGGGCCAGGCTGCGGAAAAGCTGCGGCAATTCGCCCGGGACAAAAATCTGCGGGAGGGCATGCGCTATGCGGAGCGGGTGCTGCAGAAGTACCCCAACAGCTTTTCCGTGGTGTACCTGAGCGCGGAAATCTACTTTTTGTCCCTGAGCCCGGAATTCGCCGGACGGGCAGAGGCGCTGTACCGCAGGGCCGTTACGCTTTTCGACCAAAACACCGATGAAAGAATTACGCTTCCGGGGATTTACGACCGGATCGCCTACTGCTATTGCTATATGGACAGAACCGCTGACGCGGTGGCGCTGCTGAAAAAGAACAACGCGGGTGGTAAGAATGATTACCGGATCGGGCTGCTCCTGTCCCAGGATGCGGAAAAGGCGAATGAGGCGCTCCTATATTTGTCTGACGCGTTGGTAGCCTGCTACGGTCAGCTGTACAACATTTGTATTGGGTATGCCAATGCCTACGGCGCGCTGGAGGAGCCGGACAAAATCACGGAATTGGTTTCGTGGATGCTGGCGCTGGGCGAAGGGCTGCGGGACGTGGGTACCGTGAACTGGATGGACCGGGGGAATGTGCGGCTTTACACCATCCTGGCGGAAATGGATCTGCTCCGGGGGAACGAACAGAGGGCCGAGGATTGGCTGAGGAAGGCCGGAGAAGCTGCCCGGCGGTTTGATGCCGCGCCCGAGTACAGAACCGGCGTGGGGCTGAAGTTTTTTCACGGCAGCCATGAGATGACCTCCTACGACGACATGGGGGAAACCGCCATGGCCATGATTGAAAAGACCCTTGCGGAGGCAGAAAATGGGGAAGCCCTTCGTCCCCTGTGGGAAAGGGTCCGGGCGGAGGAACTCAAGGAGGAGTTGAGAGATTCCAAAGGCCCTTCAACGGATGGTTGCTTGTCCCAGGGGAACGCAACCGGTAGAATGAAAGGCGAAAAACCTGCTCAGGAGGAACTGTACAATGAAAAGGAATAAGTTGATTCAACCCTACATGCGCCAGTTTTACCGGGGGAACGGATTCCTGTTTGTGCTGGCCATGGTGCAGACGGTGCTGTTGACCGGGGCAAATCTGATGATCTCCTGGCTGATCCAGCAGATCATCGATCTGAGCACGGGGGTGGACATTGGGTTCACCTTCCCCCAGGTTGTGGGGCTGACCCTGGTTTCCCTGCTGCTGATGGTGGGGGCCTTCGCCTTTGCCTACGCATCCAAGCCCCGGCTGATTGCCCGTGGAATCGCCCAATACAAGGAATATGTGTTTGCCCAGATGTGCAAAAAGGGAATCTCCGCCTTCTCCGGGGAGAACAGCGCGGTGTACATCTCGGCATTGGCCAACGATGCCAATTCCATCGAAACAGGGTACCTGGCCAACATCTTTGTAATCATCGATAACACCCTGATGTGCGCAGGGGCGCTGGTGCTGATGTTCTGGTACAGTCCCTTGCTCACGGTGATCTCCGTTGCGCTGTCCGTGCTGCCGCTGCTGGCCTCCCTGGCAACGGGAAACCTGGTGGCCAAGGCGGAGAAGCAGGTTTCCGACCGGAACGAAACCTATATGACCACCCTGAAGGACAGCCTGACGGGCTTCTCGGTGATCAAATCCTTCCGGGCGGAGGTTCAGATGTGCCGGATCTTCGCTGAGAGGGTGGGGAAGGTTTCCGATGCCAAGTGCCTGCGCAGGAAGATGAGCGTGCTGGTGCAGATGCTCTCTGCTCTGTCCGGGAGCATTGTGCAATTCGGCGTGTTCCTCATTGGCGCGTATATGGCGCTGCATGGGGCGGGGCTGTCCGCCGGTACGGTGCTGGTGTTTGTCCAGCTGCTGAATTTTGTAATCAGCCCTGTAGGGAACATCCCCCAGGCCCTGGCGGAGTGCAAGGCATCCCGGGCCCTGGTGGAAAAGGTGGCCAAGGCCCTCTCGGAGAACGTCCGGGAGGAGGGCAGCGTCCGCAAGTCCGCTCTGGAAAGCGGAATCACCCTGGAGAATGTCTGCTACGGCTACTGCCCGGAGAAGCAGGTGCTCAAGGGGATGGATGTGACCTTTGAGGCAGGGAAGAGCTATGCCCTGGTAGGCGGTTCCGGCTGCGGCAAGTCCACGCTGCTAAATCTGCTGATGGCTTCCGACCCTAATTACACCGGCTCCATCCGCTATGACGATACGGAGCTTCGGGAACTGAACACCGAGGCCCTATATGAGCTGGTATCGGTGATTCAGCAGAATGTGTTTATCTTCAACGCCTCCATCCGGGACAACATCACCATGTTCTCCGATTTTCCCAGGGAAGAGGTGGACAGAGCCATGGAGCAGTCCGGCCTCAGCGCGTTGGTTGCTGCCCGGGGAGAGGATTTTCAGTGTGGGGAGAACGGCAGCAGCCTCTCCGGCGGAGAAAAGCAGCGGATTTCCATTGCCAGAAGCCTGCTGAAAAAATCCCGGGTGCTGCTGGTGGACGAGGCCACCGCCGCTCTGGACGCCCAGACCGCCAGCCAGGTTTCCGGGGCCATTCTGGACCTGACCGGCATCACCCGGATCGTGGTCACCCACTCCCTGGAGGAATCCCAGCTAAGGCGCTATGACCGGATCCTCACCCTGAAAAATGGCACCGTCACCGAGGCGGGCACCTTCGAAGAGCTGATGGAGAAGAAGGGCTACTTTTACTCCCTCTTCACCGTGGCGCAGTAAGAGATCCTGTAACGAAAGAACAGAAAATTGGTGTTTAGCGCGCCGAAAAACGCTGTCATTGCGAGCCAGTGCGCACACTGGCGTGGCAATCCCCCAAGGTTTTAGGGCTGTTTTTGTTCCGTTTCCCCATTCATCCGGGGGATTGCCACACCAGTCTGCGGACTGGTTCGCAATGACAGGTAATTTGAGGCGCATACTTACAAACACCTATTTGTCGATTTTCTGGCGGGAATGGACGACAAAAACAGAATTTCGGTACTTTCCTATTGAAATAACGGACAATATACGGTATAATAGCCGGGCTAAGATTCTGAATCCGGAATCATCCGGACCGAAATGAGGTTATTTGATTATGGAAAGAAAAGTCGGCACCGTGTCCAGAGGCATCCGTACCCCCATCATCCGGAAAGGGGATGACTTGGCCAAGATCGTGGTAGACAGTGTGCTGGAGGCCGCCGAGAGCGAGGGCTTCTCCCTTCGGGACCGGGATGTGGTGGCGGTTACCGAGTCCGTGGTGGCCCGCTCCCAGGGCAACTACGCCACCGTGGACGCCATTGCCAAGGATGTCCGCGCCAAGCTGGGCGGGGAAACTATCGGCGTGATTTTCCCCATTCTGTCCCGGAACCGGTTCGCCATCTGCCTGCGGGGCATTGCCATGGGCGCGAAGAAGATCGTGCTGATGCTGAGCTACCCCTCTGACGAGGTGGGCAACGCCCTGGTGAGCCTGGACCAGCTGGACGAGGCTGGTGTGAACCCCTACTCCGATGTGCTGACCCTGGAAAAGTACCGGGAGCTGTTCGGGGCTAACCCCCACCCCTTCACCGGTGTGGACTATGTGAGCTACTACGGCGACCTAATCCGCCAGTGCGGCGCGGAGGTGGAGATCGTCTTTGCCAACGACTGCCGCACCATCCTGAATTACACCAAGAACGTGCTGACCTGCGACATCCACAGCCGTGAAAGAACCAAGCGGCTGCTGCGCGCTGCCGGGGCCGAGCGGGTGTACGGCCTGGACGATATCCTGAACGAGAGCGTGGACGGCAGCGGCTACCAGGAGCGCTTCGGCCTGCTGGGCTCCAACAAGTCCACCGAGGACAAGATCAAGCTCTTCCCCAGAGAGTGCACGCCCCTGGTTCTGGATATCCAGCAGCGGCTGCTGGAAAAGACCGGAAAGCATGTGGAAGTGATGGTCTACGGCGACGGTGCGTTTAAGGACCCCGTGGGCAAGATCTGGGAGCTGGCCGACCCCAGCGTTTCCGTGGCCAATACCCCGGGCCTGGAGGGTACCCCCAACGAGCTGAAGCTCAAGTATCTGGCGGACAATGACTTCGCAGACCTCAGCGGCCAGGCTCTGAAGGAGGCCATCGAGGAGCGCATCCGTCAGAAGGGCGACGTGTCCGGCACAATGGCCTCCCAGGGCACCACTCCCCGGCGGTTGACGGACCTGATCGGCTCTTTGTGCGATCTGACCTCCGGCTCCGGCGACAAGGGCACCCCCGTGATCCTGATCCAGGGCTATTTCGACAATTATACCAACTGATTTGGACGAAAAAAGCGCCGTGGAAGCTTCCATGGCGCTTTTTAAGGAGAATATTATGGCATACGCGATTGCGGTTCTGGTGGGGTATCTGGCGGGGTGCTCCAATATGGCATACTACATTGCCCGGCTGCGGGAAGTGGATCTGCGCAGCGGCGGAAGCGGCAATTTGGGGCCTCCAACGCCACGGTGCTGCTGGGCTGGAAGGCGGGGATTCTGGTAGCCCTGCATGACATCGGCAAGGCGGCACTGGTGGTGCTTGCGATGAAGTGGCTCTTTCCTCATACGAATCGTTACCTGATTCCTCTCAACCGGGGGATTGCCACACCAGTCTGCGGACTGGTTCGCAATGACAGGATATTTGCAACGCATCCTTTCAAACAACAATTTAGCGGAACGGCTGCCACCGCCAAGAACCGTAACAATCCCAGTTTCCCAGGTACTTTTCGGTACATTTCCCTTCTATCCGGGGGATTGCCACGGAAGGCCTGCGCACTGGCTCGCAATGACAGCTTTTATTTGACAAGCACCAATTTGCCTTAGTAAAAAAAGCCATACATAGCATTTCAGCCGCAGGGCGGGGCTTGGGCTCCGCGCTGCGGCTGATTCTTATTTGATGACCCGGACGCGGAGGACGCCTTCGATTTTGCGGAGCTGCTCCACGGCCTGCTCCGAGGGGTGGTGGTCTAAGTCCAGCATGGTGTAGGCGTATTCGCCCCGGCTCTTGTTGGTCAGGCCGGCAATGTTGATGTTCTCTCCGGCAATGGCCGCTGTGAACCGGCCCAGGGAATTGGGGATGTTCCGGTGGAGCAGGGTAATCCGGCCCTGGGTGGTGCACACGCCCATCTCACAGTTGGGGTAATTGACGGAGTTGCGGATGTTGCCGTTCTCCAGGTAGTCCATGACCTCCCGGACGGCCATCTTGGCGCAGTTGTCCTCGGACTCCTGGGTGGAGGCTCCCAGGTGGGGGATGGCGATGCAGCCGGGCATGGAGGCCGTTTTTTCGTTGGGGAAGTCCGTTACATACCGGCTGACTTTGCCGGAGGCCAGGGCCTGGGCCATGGCCTCGTCATCCACCAGCAGGTCCCGGGCGAAGTTCAGGATGATGACGCCGTCACGCATTTTGGACAGGGCTTCGGCGTTGATCATTTGCCTGGTGCTGTCAAGCAGCGGGGTGTGGAGGGAGATCACGTCGCACTTTTCGTAGATTTCCTCCCGGGTGTTCACCCGGATGATGCTGCTGTCCAGGTGCCAGGCGGCATCGATGGAGATATAGGGGTCGCAGCCGTAGACGGTCATGCCCAGCTTCCCGGCGGCGTTGGCCAGGGGGCCGCCCACCGCGCCCAGGCCGATGACGCCCAGGCTCTTGCCCCGGATTTCATGGCCCGCGAAGCGGGATTTCCCCTTCTCCACCTGTTTGGCAACATCAGGGGTATCCTTGATGGACTGCACCCAGTTAATGCCGCCCACCACGTCCCGGCTGCTGAGGAGCATTCCGCAAAGCGACAGCTCCATCACGGAGTTGGCGTTGGCACCGGGGGTGTTGAACACCACGATGCCTGCCTCGGCGCAGGTGGTCAGGGGGATGTTGTTGACACCGGCTCCCGCCCGGGACACGGCCAGAAGGTTCGGCGACAGGGGCATCTCATGCATATTGGCGCTGCGCACCAGGATGGCGTCGGCCTGCTGGGGATCGTCGGTCTGGGTATAGTTTTCCGTCCACAGGGCGGTGCCCTTGGGGGAGATGTTGTTCAGGTTATGAATGCGGTACATGGGGGAATTCCTCACTTTCTGCGCTTTTCAAAGTCATCCATGAAGGCAACCAGCTTCTGCACGCCCTCCAGAGGCATGGCATTGTAGATGCTGGCCCGCATGCCGCCTACGCTTCTGTGGCCCTTCAGGTTCACGAAGCCCGCCTCGGCGGCGGCGGCCACGAAGGCAGCGTCAGTTTCCTTGGAGCCTGTGACGAAGGGGACGTTCATGAGCGACCGGTCCTTCTTCACCACAGTGCCATGGAACAGGGAACTGCTGTCCAGGAAGTCGTAGAGCACCTTGGCCTTCTCCACGTTGCGGCGCCGCATTTCCTCCAAACCTCCCATGTTCAGCAGCCACTGAAATACTTTCCCGCAGATGTAGATGCCGTAGGCGGGAGGGGTATTGTACATGGAGCCGTTGTCGGCGTGGGTCTTGTAGCGGAGCATGGTGGGGGTGCCGGGGAGTACCTCCTCCCGGATCAGATCCTCCCGGATGACCGCGATGACCACACCGGCGGGGCCGATGTTCTTCTGCACGCCGCCGTAGAGCATGCCGTAGCGGGTTACGTCCACGGGCTCACTGAGGAAGCAGCTGGACACGTCGGACACCAGGTCCTTGCCCTTGGTATTGGGCAGCTCCCAGAACTTGGTGCCGTAGATGGTGTTGTTCTCGCAGATGTAGACGTAGTCCGCGTTTTCGCTGATGGGAAGGTCTGAGCAGTCGGGGATATAGGAGAAGGTCTTGTCGGCGGAGGAGGCCACGGCATTGGCCTGGCCATACATCTGCGCCTCCTGCCAGGCCTTCTTGGCCCACTGGCCGGTGATGATATAGTCGGCCACCCGGTTTTTCATCAGGTTCATGGGCACCATGGCAAACTGCTGGGAGGCGCCGCCCTGCATGAACAGCACCTTGTAGTTATCCGGAATCCCCATCAGGGTACGAAGGTCCGCCTCCGCCTGGTCGATGATGGCCTGATAGGCAGCGGAGCGGTGGCTCATTTCCATGACGGACATACCGGTTCCCCGGTAGTCCAGCATCTCGTCCGCGGCCTCCTGAAGAACGCTCTCCGGCAGCACCGCGGGGCCTGCGGAGAAATTATATACTCTGGACATAATAGCCCCTCCAATTCTATAGGTTGTGGAATGAAACGGCAGAGTGTTCAATAAATTGGTGTTTGTAGGTGCACGCCAAATAAAACGCTGTCATTGCGAGCCAGTGCTCACACTGGCGTGGCAATCCCCTTACTTAGAGGGGAAATGTACCGAAAAGTGCCCTGAAGAGTGGGAGTCGTTGCGATTTTTGGTGGTAATCGTTACTTGGTTCCATTCAACCGGGGGATTGCCACACCAGTGTGCGCACTGGTTCGCAATGACAGATAATTTGCAATGTGCCCTTTCAAACAACAATTTACCGGTCTGCCTGGGAAGAGGTTTACGGGTTCAGGAAGCGCGCCAGCAGGCGATAGCCGTTGGGTTCGAAGGCGCCGGAGGCGGCGGCTTCGGACTCGGAGTAGTGGGAAAGCTTTTTCCGGTGGCGGGTGCTGTCAAAGAGCACATAGGGCACCGGATCGCCGGTGTGGGTGCGATAGCGCAGGGGATTGGGATGGTCCGGAAGGATCAGCATCCGGTAGTCCTCCCCCGCCTCCTCCAGCCCCCGACAGATAGGCCCAATCAGCCGCCCGTCCAGGTACTCGATGGACTGGATTTTCTCCTGCAGCAGCCCCTGGTGGGCCATTTCGTCCGGGGCCTCCACGTGGACGTAGGCGAAGTCGCAGCCTTCCTCCAGCAGCGCCTGCAGGGCTGCCTGGGCCTTGCCCTCCCAGTTGGTATCGATGGAGCCGGTGGCCCCGGGAACCTGGTAGACTGTCATTCCCGCGCCAAGAGCGATGCCCTTGAGCAGGTCCACGGCAGAGATCATGGCTCCCTTCAGGCCGGTTTTTTCAGTGAAATTGGGCAGGCTGGGCCGGGTGCCTGCGCCCCAGTACCACAGGGAGTTGGCCTTGTGCTTGCCTTCCTTCGCCCGCTGAACGTTCAGGGGGTGGTTGTTGAGAATCGTGAAGCTTTCCTCCATGAATCGGCGGAGGCACGCTTCCTGGGGAAGGAAGGGCCCGATGACCCGCTCCAGGTGGTCGTGGGGCGGCTCCAGGGCGGATACCCTTCCGTGCTTCCAGATCATGATGTGGCGGTAGCTGGTGCCGGTATAGAACTGAAATTCCTCGGAATTAAAATGCTCCCGGATGGCATCCATCAGGATATCCGCATCGGCTGTGGAGATTTCCGAGGAGCTGTGGTCCACAATGGTTTTCTCTGGGTAGGGCTCCTCCTCCGTCAGGGTCACCAAATTGCAGCGGAACACGATGTCGTCCGGTTCCATCTGGACACCGACACTGAGGGCCTCCAGGGGAGATCGTCCGGTATAGTACAGCTTCGGGTCATAGCCCAGAACGGATAGGTTGGCCACGTCGCTGCCAGGGGCCATGGACGGCGGCACGTTCTGTACCATACCCAGCTCCCCCATGGACGCCAGGGCGTCCATGGCCGGGGTGTTCGCCGCTTCCAGAGGGGTTTTCCCGCCCAGAGCGTCAATGGGCTCGTCGGCCATGCCGTCGCCCAATACAATGACATATTTCATAGTGCTGCTCCCTTTCCAATCCTCGTCCGCACGAAGAGGACAAGTGTGCATGTTAAATATACTACCATGATTCCCTTTAGAAAACAATATGAAATACTGCCAGAAAATGTGCCAAAATCCGGGCGAAGGGGTGGGCAATATGAGCAGTGCCCCAGGAGGATTGGAAGAAAAAACCGCCGGATCCCGGCGGTGGTTGAATTGAAATTCGGCGTAGTGTCAGGAGTACGATAATTGGTGTTTGTTGGGGTGCGTCACAAATTTCCTGTCATTGCGAACCAGTCCTCAGACTGGTGTGGCAATCCCCCGGTTGAATGGAACCAGGTAACGATTACCACCAAAAATCGCAACGCGCCTTGCTTTTCAGGGCACTTTTCGGTATATTTCCCCTCTAACCGGGGGATTGCCACGCCAGTTTGCGAACTGGCTCGCAATGACAGCGTTTATTCGACAAACACAAATTTCTGCATTTACAGAACGTGGCCGATGAGATACCACAAAATCAGCACCACTACCAGCAGCGGCGTGCAGGCGATGAGGGAAGACTGGGTGATGCACAGGGCGGTGATTCCGAAGCGCTCCATGAGATACACCAGGCCGGTCAGCACCGCGGTGGTGCCCACGGCCCGGGTCAGCTGGCGGCCCACCAGGTTGGAAAAGAAGAAGGTGTAGATCCCGCCGAGAATGGGGTTGGCAACGGTAAGCACCAGCCCCAGCAGCAGATTCAGCACCCCCAGAGCCAGCATGACCCCCAGCACTCCAAGCAGGATCATCGGCGCGTATTCCAGCAGAACACCGGGCAGGTAGGCGGCCAGAACCCACCGCACCAGCAGATGGGCCAGCATGGCGAGAATCACCGTGATGAAGCGCAGGAAATACCAGCCCAGCACGCTCTTCCCCTGGGGGAGCAGGCTGTCCAGCAGATTCACCAGGAAGGCCAGGATCAGCATGGACACCAGCTCATAACAGACGGAGCTTACCTCAGCGGACCGGAGAGAGAACAGGACCAGATACTCCCCGGAAAAGGCGGTGAAGGGAAGGGGGGAAATCAGATCCTCCAGGTTCCAGGGCCGGAAGGCGTAAATTGCCACGGTGACCACATAGATAAACAGGATTCCCACAGCCGAGGAAAGGGCGTGGTTGGCGCCTGACCGGCGGCCCAGGAGCATCCTGCCCAGGATCCCCAGAAGCAGAAAGCCCGCGGCGAACATGGCGAGAAATTTCAGCGTGGAGCCCAGATCTATCTGGGTCGGAATGTACTGCGAAAGGTCAGGCATGGGAAAGTCCATGTAGATCTTCGCGGGAATTTTCTCAAGCAGAGAGGACAGGTACGATTGCAGCTGCATAGTTGGATCCTTTCTCCGGAAAAGAAAAACCGCCGCCAAAGCTGGCGGCGGTCATTGGCAGAGGGGAAATTACTTGATCTCGGCCTCGGCGCCGGCTTCCTTCAGCTCGGCAACCAGCTTCTCGGCATCTTCCTTGGAGATGGCCTCCTTCAGGGTCTTGGGGCAGTTGTCCACCAGATCCTTGGCATCCTTCAGGCCCAGGCCGGTAGCGGCACGGACAACCTTGATAACGCCCAGCTTGGAAGCGCCGGCGCTCTTCAGGATGACGTCGAACTCGGTCTTCTCTTCCACTTCCTCAGCGGCGGCAACAGCGGGGCCGGCCACAGCGGCGGCAGCGGCGGAAACGCCGAAGACTTCCTCCAGGGTGTGGACGAGCTCGGACAGCTCCAGGACGGTCAGTTCCTTAACCTGCTCCACCAGAGCAGTGATCTTTTCACTAGCCATTGTTAAATCCTCCTAAAATTATGTGTTGTAAATGTTTCGCTTGCGTGGCGCAGGAAGCTTAGGCTTCCGCGGCGGGGGCGCTGCCGTCCTTCTGCATCCGGATCTGATCCAGAACGAAGGCCAGACTGGAGATGGGGGCCAGGAAGGTACCCAGGACGGACGCCACCAGGGCATTCTTGCTGGGCAACTCGCCGAAGGAGCTCAGCTGATCGGCGGACAGGACGGAGCCTTCCACCACGCCGCCCTTGATGGTCAGGGTCTTCAGCTTGTTCTTCTTGGCAAACTCGCAGACGATGCGGGCGGGGGCGATGGGGTCGCCGGTGGTGGAAGCCATGGCGGTGGTACCGTTCAGAACCTCAGAGAAATTGTAGCCTGCATTCTTGGCGGCGAAATTGGTCAGAGTGTTCTTCACGACGGTGTAATCCACGCCTGCTTCGCGGAACTGCTTACGCAGCTCGGTGTCCTGAGCGACAGTGATTCCCTTGTAGTCCACAAAAACCACGGAAGTAGCCTCCTGGATCTTGTTGGTCAGGGACTCCACGACTGCCTTCTTGCTCTCAAGAACCTTTGCGTTGGGCATTTTTTTCACCTCCGAAAATAAAAATGTCTTTCTGCCAACAGACAGAAAGACACGCAGAAAAATCCTATTCAGCGCACCTCGGCAGGATTTACGCCTCGCGGCACCTGCTGTCTTTGGCAACTGCAATATAATAGCAGAGATTGGGGAGGAAGTCAAGGATTATTTTGCATTTTTCGGCAGTTGGGGAAGATAAATTGTTGTTTAGTGCACCAACAAACGCTGTCATTGCGAACCAGTCCGCAGACTGGTGTGGCAATCCCCCAAGGTTTTAGGGCCGTATTCGTTCCGCTTTCCCTCTAACCGGGGGATTGCCCACACCAGCGTGCGCGCTGGTTCGCAATGACAGAAAACGTGGAACGCACACTTTCAAACAACAATTTATAGGTGTGGGGTGTTCGGGGATATTTCCTGATGTGCTTATCGGCTTAAGTCAGCAAGCCGGCAAATTGGTGTTTGAAACGTAAAAAATATGCTGTCATTGCGAGCCAGTGTGCGCACTGGCTCGCAATGACAGCGTTAAATTTACATACACCAATTTGTCGTTTGCAGGTCAGAGTATAAGCGCAAAAATCCCCCGGCGCGGTGCGCCGGGGGAATCATGGCATCTATAGAGCTTACAGATACTTGGCAGTATTGACCTTCACGCCGGGGCCCATGGTGGAGACCACGGTGCAGGACCGGATATACTGGCCCTTGGCGGCGGCGGGCTTGGCTTTGACAACGGCCTTCATCAGGGTGTCCATGTTCTCAGCCAGCTTCTCGGAGCCGAAGGAAACCTTGCCGATGGGGCAGTGGATGATGTTGGTCTTGTCCAGACGATACTCCACCTTACCGGCTTTGATCTCCTTGACGGCGGCGGCCACGTTGGGGGTCACGGTGCCGGCCTTGGGGGAGGGCATCAGACCCTTGGGGCCCAGAACCTTACCAAGACGGCCAACAATGCCCATCATGTCGGGGGAAGCGACGACCACGTCGAACTCGAACCAGTTCTCCTTGGTGATCTTCTCCACCAGGTCCATGCCGCCAACATAGTCGGCGCCGGCGGCCTTGGCCTCGTCTACCTTGGCATCCTTGGCGAACACCAGAACCCGGCGGGTCTTGCCGGTGCCGTTGGGCAGAACCACGGCGCCGCGGACCTGCTGGTCAGCGTGACGGGAGTCAACACCCAGCTTGATGTGCAGCTCGACGGTCTCGTCGAACTTGGCGGAAGCGCCCTTCACAACCAG
>JBJEYY010000013.1:0-3720 GCA_051887095.1 Faecousia sp.
CCTAAATCCTTGGGGGATTGCCACGCCAGTTTGCGAACTGGCTCGCAATGACAGCGTTTTTTTGAGCGAACACCTACAAACACCAATTTATTGCGCTGAATTCTTCTTGTGAGGAGGTATACGGATGGGAAACTGCAATGGAAACTGCTCCGGGTGTTCCGGGTGTGCGGGGATCCTGGAGCTGACGGCCCCTGAGCTGGGGGTGCTGCAGGAGCTGGGGCAGATCCCCTTTCTTCCCGTGGCCAGGGAAATGGGGGAGGAAGCCCCGGTGCGCCCCGGGGAGGAATCGGAGGAAATGAGCCTGGTGCTGCGGTGCCTGGAGAAGAAGGGGCTGATCTCCCTGGACTATGACCAGCCTCTCAAGGGCTGCGACTACGCTTCCTACCCCATCCGGGGCAGCTTTGCCCTGACGGCACGGGGCCAGCGGGTGCTGGAGCTTACGGAAATTCAGGGCGTGGAAGCCTGATGTGTGCGCCCGGGGCGGACGGATCATCCCGCACCAAAAACATTTTTTTGAAAAAACGCGAAAAAGGGGTTGACGAACGGAAAAATTTGCGTTATAATCGCCCCAACATCCCAAAGCAAGGCTGTGAAGGGAAGAGTAAGCGGATGGATGCCGTTCAGAGAGCCCCGGTTGGTGGAAAGGGGTACGGATAGACTCGCCGAACATGGTCCCGGAGCTGCGCAGGCGATAGGTAGTCTGCGACGGGTGCGCCCGTTAACGCGCAGGAGTATGTTGGTACTCCCTAAGGCAGGCATCGTGAGGTGCCTGTGAAGCAAGGTGGTAACACGGTCTTTTCCGTCCTTGTGCTTGTTGCAAGCATAAGGGCGTTTTCTTTTTGTGTAGGAGGGGATACATTGGAACCCATTATTGAAATTCAGAAGCTTTCCAAGACCTTCGGCTCCGGGGACAGCCGGGTGGCGGCACTGCAGGACGTGACGCTGCAGATTCAGCCCGGGGAAATCTTCGGCATCATCGGTCTGTCCGGCGCGGGCAAGAGCACCCTGGTCCGCTGCATCAACCTGTTGGAGCGGCCGGACGAGGGAAGGGTTCTCTTCCACGGGAAGGACCTGACGGGGCTGAAAGCGAAGGAGCTGCGAATGCAGAGGCGGAAGATTTCCATGATCTTCCAGAGCTTCAACCTCCTGGACCAGCGGACCGCCTTAGACAACATCTGCTTCCCCCTGGAGCTGGCTGGTGTTTCTAAAAAGGACGCGAGAAAACGGGCCATGGAGCTTCTCGAAACCGTGGGCCTGCCGGACAAGGCCAAGGCCTACCCGGTGCAGCTCTCCGGCGGACAGAAGCAGCGCATCGCCATCGCCAGAGCCCTGGCCTCTGACCCGGAGGTGCTGCTGTGCGACGAGGCTACCTCCGCCCTGGACCCCCAGACCACGGACTCCATTTTGAAGCTTTTGCAGCAGATCAACCGGGAGCGGGGCATCACCGTCATCATCATCACCCACCAGATGTCCGTCATCGAGCAGATCTGCCACCGGGTGGCCATCCTGGACGCCGGTGTGGTGGCGGAGATCGGCCAGGTGGAGAAGGTATTCTCCAATCCCCAGTCCAAGGCGGGCCGGCGGCTGGTGAGCCCCGACGTGGCCCAGCCCGTGGCCCACTGGGATATCCCCACCGCCCGCATCGCCTTCAACGCGGCCATGACCGAGGAGCCCGTGATTACCTCCCTGGCCGCGGAAAAGGGAATCCTGGTCAGCATCCTGGGCGCGGACACCCGCAACGTCAGCGGCAAGGCCTTCGGCACCATGCTGATCTCCCTTCCCGAGGATGTGGGGCAGCGGAAAATCGTACTGGATTACTTAAACGCCCACGAGGGTGTCAGCGCGGAGGAGGTGGTGGAAGATGTTTGATCTGTTTTCCGATCCGGTAAAGGTGGCCCAGCAGCTGGAGATCATCGTCAATGAATTCGGCTTCGCCACCTGGGAGACCCTGTACTCCCTGGCGCTGGAAACGGTATTCGCCTACCTCATCGGCCTGCCCCTGGGTGTGATCCTGGTGACGGGAGAGAAGGAGGGCATTCACCCCCTGCCGGGCTGGTGCATGAAGCTGGTGAACGTGGTAATCAATTTGCTGCGCAGCGTACCCTTCCTGATTCTGATGATCATTGTCCTGCCCCTGAGCAAGGTTCTGGTGGGCACCAAGGTGGGCACCATCGCCACTATTCCCCCCATGGTCATCGCGGCCTTCCCGCTGGTGGCCCGGATGGTGGAAACCTCCCTGCGGGAGGTGGACCACGGGGTTATCGAGGCGGCCCAATCCATGGGCGCTTCCACCTGGCAGATCGTCACCAAGGTGATGCTCCCGGAAGCCACCCCCAGCCTGATCTCCGGAGGCACCATTTCCCTGGGCACCATCCTGGGCTACGGCGCCATGGCCGGTATCCTCGGCGGCGGCGGCCTGGGCAAGATCGCCATCAACTATGGCTACTACAATTTCAAGTTCATCGTCATGTGGGCGGCAGTCATCGGACTGATCCTGCTGGTACAGATTTTCCAGTCTGCTGGAACCAAGATCGCTGCATCTTGCGACAAGCGGCTGAAGAATAGAAGCTAAACAAAAGGAACTTCTGAATAAATCGCCTGCGGCTGGCATCGGATCTTTTCCCCCATCCGCGCGGTTCAAAAAGTGGGAAATACACAAAGTATTCCTCCACTTTTTGAACCTTCGGCTGAGGAAAAATCTCTCGCTGCCAGCTCTTGCCGACTTATTCAGAACTTCCTTAAATTTAAAAGTGAAAAGGAGAGTATCATTATGAAAAAGACCATTGCTATCGTTCTGACCCTGGTGCTGTGCCTCGGCCTGTTTGCCGGCTGCGGCAAGAAAGCCGAAGACAAGGTGATCACCGTCGCCGCCTCCCCCACGCCCCACGCCGAAATCCTGAAGGTCGCCGCCGAGGTCCTGGCTAAGGACGGCTGGACCCTGCAGATCACCGAGTACGCCGACTACGTGGTTCCCAACAACGTGGTGGAAGACGGCGAGATCGACGCCAACTACTTCCAGCATCAGCCCTATCTCGACACCTTCAACGCCGAGAACGGCACCCATCTGGTCAGCGTAGCCGCCATCCACTACGAGCCCTTCGGCATCTACGCCGGAACCAAGAGCGCCATTGCGGATCTGGCTGACGGCGACAAGGTTGCCATCCCCAACGACGGCTCCAACCGGGCCCGCAGCCTGCTGCTGCTGGAGGCCCAGGGCATCATCACCCTGAAGGAGGGTGTGGGCATGGAGGCCACCGTGCTGGACATCGCCGAGAACCCCCTGAACCTGGAGATCGTGGAGATGGAAGCCGCTCAGATTGCCAACGTCCGTGACAGTGTGGCCCTGGCTGTCATCAACGGCAACTACGCCCTGCAGGCCGGTCTGAACGCCGGAACCGATGCCCTGGCTGTGGAGGACGCTGCCTCCATTTCCGCAACCACCTACGCCAACATCCTGGTGGTGAAGGAGGGCAACGAAACCAGCGACAAGACCCAGGCCCTGAAGAAGGCCCTGCTGAGCCAGGAAGTCAAGGATTACATCAACAACACCTACTCCGGCGCCGTTGTGCCCATCTTCTAAGCAAGAAAACACGTACTTGAATTTCAGGAGAGCCGCCCTCCGGGCGGCTCTCCCGTTGTCCATTAATCCGGAATAGCGATAAATCGGTGTTTGTAAGCGTGCTCTGAAAAAATCGCTGTCATTGCGAACCAGCGCGCACG
>JBJEYY010000014.1:0-3687 GCA_051887095.1 Faecousia sp.
CGGACTGGTTCGCAATGACAGGAAATTTGAAACGTGTAGTGTAAACAACAATTTAGGTCACTATTTCCTTCCCCATACTGCCGGGGGTGGGGTCATCCCATGATCTGCATGACCATGAACGGGCCGGTGTAGGGGAAATCTACCGTGTACACGCCGGTTTCGCTGTCGTATTCCTTCATTCTCAGAAAGGTGTATGCGTCTGACTGGGGATCGACCAGCAGGATGACATAGTCGTCCATGGACCCGCTGCGGAGAATCTCCCCTCCGTCCAGGGTTACTTCCAGCATTCCGTTGTCCAGCTCCACGGTCCGGCCCTTCAACTGCGCCTGCACCCCGGGAATGACCCGGTAGCCTGTGGACACATATTTCAGATCCATCATATAGGTGAGCTGGTCCAGCTTGTCCAGATCATAGCCGTCAGCAGCTTCCCCGGCGCCGCTCAGCTCCGGATCAACGCAGGCTACCAGCTCCCGGACGGTGGGAACGGAGTCAATGATGCTCTTGCCGTTGAGGCCGGATTCCCGGATGACACTTTCCGACGCGCGGATCATTTCGGAGAGGCCGGTTTCCACAGCGTTTCCGGAGGCATCCACATCATAATACTGGGAGATGACTGCCTGGCTGGAAAAAATTCCGGCCTCCCACAGAACCTGCGCCGTATTGGAATCATCCAGATCCTTTATAGTGACCTGGTTTGACTGCTCGGTGTGCAGATTGCCGATGCTTCCGGAGGCGGAAGCAAAAATGCTGAGGCCTGCCGTCAAAATCAGCGCGGCAGCCAGAGGTACAAGAAGGTTTCTTCTTTTCATGCCGGTCATTCCTCATCATTCAGATAGAACAGCTTCAGGATGGTCTGCGCGCACTGTTCCGCTTCGAGATATACTTCATCGTGTTCCGGACCCGCCGCGTCGCGGCCTTCCAGAAAATAGTAGTCGTCCTCTGAGAAGGTATCCTCGGACAGGTATGTCAGCAGATTCAGATACTGCCCCTTGGTGATGCTGGTCTGCATGTCCGGGCCCATGCGCTCAATCTCCGCCCACACGGCATCCGGTTCCCTGGCGGCGCGCTCCCGGAACATGGACAAAAACGCGGTGGAAAAGGCGCGCTGCCGCTGCATGCGAGCGTTGTTGGAGAAGGGAAGACCGGTGTCCCGCCAACTGACAAAGTCGGTCACATTGTCCGCAGTGAGCCGGACGGTGCTGCCGGCGGTCAGCTCCGGGTGCTTCTGTGCCAGCTCGTCATTGGGCACCGTAACCGTGACGCCGCCCATCATGTCGTTGATGCGGACGATGCTTCCACGGTTTGTAATCACATACTCGTGAATCGGGATTCCGCCCAGAATCCGGGAAACGGCATCCAGGAGGTTTTGGCAGCTGGCCTTTCCTCCGTCGCCGAAGGCATAGGCATATCCCAGCTGGGCGTCATAGTATCCGCGGAAATTGCCGTTCATGGTATAGCGCCCGATGGAGGCAATCGTATCGCGGCTGAGGGCCAGGATGCTGATTTTCTTGTGATACTGATCCAGGATAATCAATTCCACGGAATCCGCCCTGGGCGCGATGGTGTAGCGATTGTAGGTTTCCAGAGCGGCATCCGAGTCGATTCCGGCATAGAGGATCAGGGTGATTTGGTTGTTGTAGGTATAGTCCCGGCCGTCAACGGTGATCCGCCGATAGTCCGAATCCATTTGGATTCCGGATCCTTCGGAGGCTGCAACCGTGTGCAGAGCCTGGCTGCTTCGCTGCCGGACAACCAGAGCTCCGACCACCAGCAGAACGGCCAGCAGAAAAACGCCGGACAATACCCAGCGGATCGGTTTTTTCATGTAAATACCTCACGTTTTGTGTTTTGAATGCCCTTCCCCGTAGCCATAGCCGTAGCCGTATTTGCCATATTTGCCGTAGCGGCCGCTGCCGTGGGGGACTTTGTTGATGACAACGCCCATGATTTTGATGCCGAAGCTCTCCAGCTTCTCCTTTACCCGTACCGCGTCCGACTGGGCGGTGACGCCGTACTCCACCACCAGAATGGTGGAATCGCACTGCCGGGCAATCAGAGAGGCATCCACCACCACATTGCTGGGGGGCGTATCCAGAATGATGTAGTCATAACGGGATTTGAGGCTCCAGATCAGAGCGGAGAATCGGTCCCCGGACAGCAGCTCGCTGGGGTTCGGGGCGCTGGCCCCGGCGAAAATAATGTCGAAACAGGGCTCGTTTGTGTGGTAGATCAGCTCATCCTCCGAAGCGTATCCGCACAGATACTCACTCAGACCCTGGGTTTTCTGACTGATCCGGTAGGTCTTCTTGATTTTGGAATTGCGGATATCGCAGTCCAGGAACACCACTTTTTTGTTCAGCGCGGCAAGGCTGTAGGCCAGCCGGAAGGAAACCGCACTTTTCCCCTCGGCTTCCCGGGAACTGGTGAAAGCAATGGCCTTCACCTGATAGCCGGACATCTGAATGTTTCCCCGCAGCATATTGATGGCTTCTCTGGTGCTGAAATCCACCTCCGGGAGAATGGGGTTAACGGTTCTTTGATCCATGGCGCTGCTCCTTTCCCCGGGGATTTTTCCTGCGCTCCGGTTCCGCGGATTCGGTGACGGGCACACAGGCTAGTACGGGAAGCCCCATATGCTTGACCACATCCTCCTCTGTCTTCAGGGTGTTGTCCATCAGAACCAGGAATACGATGATTCCGCATACCACGAAGGCGCCCGCCATGGCCCCCAGAGCGGCGTATTTGACCAGGCTGTCCTTGATGACGGTAACGGCATCCGTTTCCGCCGCGTCAATAACGGAGGGCTCGTCATGGCCGATGATCCGGTACACCTGGTCGATTCCGATGCGGACCAGACAGTTGGTGATTTCCACCGCCATGGCAGGGTCGGAGCAGGTGACGGAAATATTCAGGCAGTGGGAGTCCTTCGGATTGGAAACCGCAATCAGCTCTCCCAGCTCCTTGTAGGTCATGTCCAGATTCAGCTTGGCGATTACCTTTTTCAGCACGGTGCGGCTGCGGATAATCTCCTCATAGTCCACCGTCAGCTCATCGCTGAGCTGAAGCTCCTGTACGTTGATGACCGTACTGGTGCTGGATATGTAGATTTTGGAGGTGGCCTGGTACATGGGCTCGATGCAGAAATAATTGTAGGCCCCTGCCGCCGCGGCGCACAGAAGCATGATACACACAATCAGCTTCCAGTGGCTCAGAAGGGCGAAAAACAGCTCCAGCAGGTCGATGGAATCCTCTTCCTGGGTCTGCTGCCGGGTTGTGGTGCTTTGACTGTCTGTGTTCACAATTCGTCCTCCTCCGTTTCTGTCTTTCATTTCCCAGGGCTTCGGCCGATCCGGGAAAGGAACGATCCCGCTTCTGTGCCGAATAAACAGATTATTTGGAATCATTATACAACAGTGGGCGTGACAAAGGTGTGACAAATCCGACGGTTGCGTTTCCACAATGTGGAAAAATCCGGATCGTCCTCATACAGAAGACAGATAAATTGTTGTTTACAAGAGCGCGTTACAAATTACCTGTCATTGCGAACCAGTCCGCAGACTGGTGTGGCAATCCCCCGGTTAGAGGGGAAACGGAACGAAAACGGCCCTAAATCCTTGGGGGATTGCCACGCCAGTGTGCGCACTGGCTCGCAATGACAGCATATTTTTACGTTTCAAACACCAATTT
>JBJEYY010000015.1:0-3674 GCA_051887095.1 Faecousia sp.
CCGCTAAACAACATTTTACCGAGCAGCTGAGTAAAGCCGATAAGCACATTAATAATTATATCATCAATATCATAGAAAATAAAGTGGTTCAACGAAATAAATCCCTTATGGGATTTGTGAAATTTGCTTCGCAAGTGAAATACGCCTGCGGAGTGTGAAATGCCTGCTTATCGTGAGGGGATTTATTTCATTTCACTTTCCGCGTTAGCGGAAAATTTCACAATGATCGCAGATCATTATTTCACATCCGAAGGATATTTCACTCGATGCTTATAGACCTGAACCGGCTAGTTTTTTAATTGTTGTCTTGTTGGGGTAGGCTGAAATGCATTCCATTTTCTGAGGCGGGAGAGAGGGATACGTTATGGATGGGCAATTGCTTGGGAAATGCGGATTTTACTGCGGGAGCTGTCCCACGTTTTTGGGCGGGGGCTGTCCTGGGTGCATGAAAGCCCATATAAAGGGCGACTGCTTCACCCGGGACTGTGTGCTGGGGAAGGGGATCCCCTTTTGCGGGGCCTGCCCGGAATTTCCCTGCGATACGATTCTCGTGAAGCAGCGGTGTACGGTGCTGGATAAGGACTGGTTGCGCTGGAAGAGGGCCTGCCGGGAGGAAATCCGGATTGTGCCGGTGACGGAGGAAAACCTTGCCGACGCAGGTTTTATTCACTCGGAAAGCCGGAAGGAATCCCACAGAAGCTTCTGCACCGAGGAATTTGTGGAGCGGCATTCACAGTCGGCGCAAACGGAATACCTTCGCCGGGAAATGGAGGAGGGCAAGGCGGTTTATCTGCTCCTGACCCCGGAGCCTGTGGGGATCGTGTCTGTGTGGGGGAGCCTGATTGAAAATCTGTACATCCTCCCCCGGGCGCAGAACAGAGGTTACGGGAGCAGACTGCTCCGCTTTGCCATGGCCATGTGCGAGGGGACGCCTGAACTCTGGATTTTGGAAAACAACGAGGGGCCCGCAGGCTCTACCATCGGTTTGGGTTCCGGGAGACCGGCGGGGCGAATGTCCTGAGCGAAACGCTCCGGGAGATTGAAATGAAATGGTCCCCCGGGGAAATGGGTGAATTGTAAAGGAAATTGTGGTTATTTTTCCGCACCGCTTGTTTTTTTCGGGACGGAACGCTATAATGGAAGCAAATCATCACATGGAGAGAACGCGTATGGCAAACAATACACAGTACCCGGACTGGGACGACCTGGGCCGCAGCATTCAGGAGGCCGTGGATCGGGCCGTAGGCTCCCGGGATTTTGAAAAACTGAATCAGACCATTTCCAATTTGGCTGGGAAAGCGGTGGATATGGGCGCTCAGGCTGTGCGCAAGGGGGTGGAGAATGTCTCCCGCCCCAAGCCCGAATACAAGATTGCCAAGCCCAACCCTCCCCAGGAGAAACCAAAGCTTCCCGCTGTCTACGCGAAAACCGGAGGGATGACCGCCTGGGGCGTGGTGAAAACAGCTGTAGGAGGCATCTTTTCTTTTTTCTTCCTGATCGCGCTGCTGACCCGGCTGATGGCCTTTGCCCTGATGGGGACAGCGTTTCTGACCTGGGGCGTGGCGGTGCTGGGGGTGCTTTTTGCCGGTTCTGTTTGGGCGCTGGGCAGCGGAATTTCCGACCTGTGTGAGCTGAGCCGATTCAATCGCTACCGCAAGGCTCTGGGGCAGAGCACCCATCTGGCCCTGGAGAAGCTGGCCCGGAGCGTGGGAAAATCCGAGAAATATGTCCGCCGGGAGGTCCGGCGGATGATTGACAAGGGATTCTTCCTGGAAGGACACCTGGATAAGGAGGAAACCTGCCTCATTACCACCAACGAAACCTACCGCAATTTTGAACGCAGCCGCCTGGAGCTGGAGGCGCGTCAGAAACAGGAAGCCGAAGAGAAGAAGCTTCAGGCAGCCCGGGAGGCTGCCGAACGGGAGCGGAAGGCCGCGTCTGCTCCCAATGCCCAGGTGCAGGAGGTGCTGGACCGGGGGAATGCTTTCATTGCCCAGATTCGCAGCTGCAACGATGCCATCCCCGGGGAAGAAATTTCCGGCAAGATCTCCCGGATGGAGCTGATTGTCCAGCGGATTTTCCAGCGGGCGGAGGCGCACCCTGAGATTGTTCCCGATTTGAAAAAGCTGATGGATTACTATCTGCCCATGACGGTGAAGCTCCTCACCGCTTATTCGGAAATGGATGCCCAGCCGGTACAGGGGGAGACCATTCAGAAATCCAAGCGGGAGATTGAGGATACCTTGGACACCCTGAACCTGGCCTTCGAAAAGCTGCTGGATTCCGTATTCAAGGATACGGCCCTGGATGTGTCCAGCGATATCTCCGTACTGAACACCCTGCTGGCCCAGGAGGGGCTGGCTGAGGATGAATTGACCAAGCTTCAGAAACAGAATACCTGATTGAAAATCGGAATAGGAGGATGACTATGGAAGATTTTACCCAGTCCAATCCCATCGTACCCAGCCTGACCCTGGAGCCGGAGCTGGTGGAGGAGCCTCAGCTGGAGGTGGCCCAGGAGACCGCCCTGCAGCAGCCCCAGGTGGAGGAGCCTGCCCTGACCCCCCAGGAGCGGCAGATGGTGGCGGAGTTTGCCGCAAAGATTGATGTGGAGAATACTGCCCAGATCCTGCAGTACGGCGCAGGCACCCAAAAGAAGATGGCGGATTTTTCCGACGCGGCCCTGGCCAATGCCCGCACCCAGGATTTGGGGGAGGTGGGCGACCTGATTGTCAGCGTGGTGGGAGAGCTGAAGGGCCTCGACGCCGACGAGGAGAAGAAGGGCTTCCTGGGCTTCTTCCGCAAGCAGGCCGACAAGCTGGAAACCATGAAGAGCCGCTACGCCAAGGCGGAGGTCAACGTGGAAAAGATCGCGGATGCCTTGGAACAGCATCAGGTGCGGCTGCTGAAGGACTCCGCGCTGCTGGATAAGATGTATGAGCAGAACCTTGCCTACTTCAAGGAGCTGACCATGTACATCCTGGCGGGCAAGCAGAAGCTCCAGGAGGTGCGCGCAGGGAAGCTGCGGGAGCTGGAAAACCAGGCCAAGGCTTCGGGCCTTGCCGAGGATGCTCAGGCGGCCAAGGACCTGGCGGACAAGTGCGCCCGGTTTGAAAAGAAGATCCATGATCTGGAGCTGACCCGGGCTATCTCCATCCAGACCGCGCCCCAGATCCGGATGATCCAGAACAACGACAATGTGATGGTGGAAAAAATTCAGACCACCCTGGTGAACACCATTCCACTGTGGAAGAATCAGATGGTGCTGGCCCTGGGTATTGCTCACTCCACCGAGGCGGCTCAGGCCCAGCGGCAGGTGACGGACATCACCAACGCCCTGCTGAAGCAGAACGCCGAGAAGCTGCACATGGCCTCCGTGGAGACTGCCAAGGAGGCAGAGCGTGGCATTGTGGACATTGAAACCCTGAAGAAGACCAACGCCGAGCTGATTCAGACCCTGGATGACGTGATGAAGATTCAGGCAGAGGGCCGCACCCAGCGCCTGGCCGCTGAGGCGGAGATGGCTAAGATGGAGAACGACCTGAAGGTCAAGCTCCTCCAGATCCGGGACGGACAGTAATCGGCTGCTCAGGGACGATAAATTGTTGTTTAGCAGAATTAACGCTGTCATTGCGAGCCAGTGCGCACACTGGCGTGGCAATCCCCCAAGGATT
>JBJEYY010000016.1:0-18705 GCA_051887095.1 Faecousia sp.
CACACCAGTGTGCGCACTGGTTCGCAATGACAGCATTTTTCATGGCAATGACAGATAATTTGTCCGGCGTGATGGGCCGGAGATTTTGAACTGGGAGGTGAACTTCATGGCGCGGCTGGCGCGGTATATCCGCCCCTACTGGGGCTATATTTTTCTCACCGTTTTCATCAAGCTTCTGGGGGCGGTGATGGAGCTGCTGATCCCCTATATGATGGAGAACATGCTGGACGTGAAGGTTCCCGCCGGGGACGTAAGGGCGATTGCCCTGCTGGGCGCCGCCATGCTCCTGGCCGCCGGGGGGTGCCTGGGCTTCAACATCCTGGCAAACCGCATGAGCGCCAAAAGCTCCGGCAAAATCACCCTGGCTCTGCGCCATGACCTGTTCCATAAGCTTCAGAGCCTTTCCCAGCGGCAGATGGATGACCTGACGGTGTCCTCCGCCGAGTCCCGGCTCACCAGCGACACCTACAATGTAAATCAGCTGCTGGCCCGGGTGCAGCGGCTGGGAATCCGGGCCCCCATTCTGCTGCTGGGGGGTATCGGCATGATGATGAGCATGGACACGGTGCTGGCCCTGGTGCTGCTGGCGCTGCTGCCCTTCATCGCGGTGGTGGTGTACTTCGTCACCAAAGCCAGCGTCCGGCTCTACTCCCGGCAGCAGGGCATTCTGGACGATGTGGTGCGCACCGTGCAGCAGAACATCACCGGCATCCGGGTCATCAAGGCCCTGAGCAAAACCGAATATGAAAAGGACCGCTTCCGCCGGGTCAACGACGACTTAAGCCGGGTGGATACCCAATCCGGCATCGTCACCGGCATCACGAACCCGGTTTCCACCCTGATCCTCAACCTGGGGCTGACCCTGGTGGTGGTCATCGGCGCGTACCGGGTCCATTTGGGGGCCGTCCGGGGCGGCGTGATTGTGGCCTTTCTGCAATACTTCACCATGATCCTCAACGCCATGCTGGGGGTCACCCGGATTTTCATCATGTGGTCCAAGGGAGAGGCCAGCGCAGGCCGGGTGGCGGATGTGCTGGAGCTGCCGGAGGACCTGACGGTGCTCCCCGGGGGAACCCCGGAGGAAAACGCCCCCCACATCGAGTTCCGGGACGTGTGCTTTTCCTACACCGGAGTGGGGCAGAATCTGGAGCACCTGAGCTTTGCCCTAAGAAGGGGCCAGACCCTGGGCGTCCTGGGCCCCACCGGCTCCGGCAAATCCACCCTGGTGAGGCTCCTGCTGCGGATGTACGACCCCCAGAGCGGACAGGTGCTGCTGGAAGGCCGGGACATCCGCACCATCCCCCGGGAGCAGCTGCGGCGCAAATTCGGCGTGGTGTTCCAGAACGATTTCCTGGCGGAGGGCACCCTGGGCGGCAACATCCGCTTCTTCCGGGACCTGCCGGAGGAGGCTCTGACCTTCGCGGCGGCGTGTGCCCAGGCGGATTTTCTGGAGGAAAAGGGCGGCCTTACCGCCCCGGTTCAGGTCCGGGGCAACAACCTGTCCGGAGGCCAGAAGCAGCGGCTGCTGATTGCCCGGGCCCTGGCCGGAAAGCCGGAAATTCTGATTCTGGACGACGCCTCCTCCGCCCTGGACTACGGCACCGACGCCCGGCTGAGACAGGCCCTCCGCCGGGAATACCGGGATACCACCACGGTGCTCATTGCCCAGCGGATCAGCAGCCTGCGCCACGCGGATCTGATCCTGGTGCTGTCCGAGGGCGGGGTCCTGGGCATGGGCACCCACGAGGAGCTGCTGCGCTCCTGCGAGGAGTATCGAACCCTGGCCCAAATCCAGATGGGCAACGGAAGGGAGGCGCTGTGATGGCGGGAAATCCCAACCTCATCGGGGGAAACAACCGGATGTACCGGGGGGAGACCAGCGGCGACAAGCGGCGCTTCGAGGGCACCAAGCTGAATATGGGCAGCCTCCTGAAGCGGCTCTGGCGCTACATGGGCGCCAACCGGGTTCTGGTGGTGCTGGCTCTGGCGCTGTCCGCCTCCTCCAGCCTGCTGGCCCTCTACGGTCCCAAGCTCTCCGGCCGGGCCATCAACGCCATCGAGCCGGGGGCGGGGAAGGTGGATTTTGACACGGTGTGGCGCTGCGCCGCCCTGATGGTTGTATGCTACCTGGGCTCGGCAGCGCTGTCGCTGCTGCTGAACACCGTCATGGTCCGGCTGTCCCGCCGGATCTCCCGGCAGATGCGCCGGGACATCTTCGACAATCTCACGGCCCTGCCCGTGGGCTACTTCGACCGGTTCCAGACCGGCGACATCATCAGCGTCATCACCTATGACGTGGACACCGTAAACCAGTCGCTGTCGGCAGACCTATTACAGGTTTTGCAGAGCGTGATTACCGTGGGCGTGTCCTTTGGCATGATGCTCTCCATCGCCCCCAGGCTGGTGCTGATCTTCCTGGTGACCATTCCCCTCACCGCCCTGTTCACCCGGGCCCTGGCGGCAAGAGTGCGTCCCCTGTTCCGGCGGCGCAGCGCCCGGCTGGGAGCGCTGAACGGCTTTGTGGAGGAGATGCTCTCCGGCCGGAAAACCATCCGGGCCTATGGCCGGGAGGAGCAGGTTTTAGAGCAGTTTGACGGGAAAAACCGTTCCGCCGCGGACGCCTACACCGTGGCGGAGGCCAACGGCACCGTCACCGGCCCCTCGGTAAATTTCATCAACAATGTGACCCTGGCGCTGCTCTGCGTGTTCGGGTCGGTGCTGTTCCTCCGTGGGAAGCTCCGGCTGGGGGATTTGAGCAGCTTCGTCCAGTATTCCCGGAAGTTTTCCGGCCCCATCAATGAGCTGGCCAACATCTTCTCCGAGCTGCAAAGCGCCTTCGCCGCCGCCGAGCGGGTTTTCGCCCTCATCGACGCGGAGCCGGAAAAAGCGGACCCGGAGGACGCGGAAATTCTGACGGATGTAAAGGGCGATGTGCGGATGGAGCATGTGGACTTCTCCTACATCCCCGGGGAGCCCATCATCCGGGATTTGAACCTCCACGCGCCCCCGGGGAGCCTCATTGCCATCGTGGGCCCCACCGGCGCGGGGAAAACCACCATCATGAACCTGCTGATGCGGTTTTACGATGTGGACGCCGGCACCATCACCGTCGACGGCAAGGATATCCGGGGTCTCACCCGCGCTTCCCTCCGGGGGGCCTTTTCCATGGTGCTCCAGGACAGCTGGCTCTTCCACGGCACGGTGTTTGACAACATCGCCTACGGAAAGCCGGACGCCACCCGGGAGGAGGTGGAGGCCGCCGCCAGGGCCGCCCGGATTCACGGCTTTATCTCCCGGCTGCCCCAGGGCTACGACACGGTGCTCACGGACAATGGCACCGCCATTTCCAAGGGCCAGAAGCAGATGCTGACCATCGCCCGGGCCATGCTGCTGGATGCCAAAATGCTGATTCTGGACGAGGCCACCTCCAACGTGGACACCCGCACCGAGCAGCAGATTCAGGCCGCCATGCGGGAGCTGATGAAGGGGAAAACCTGCTTCGTCATCGCCCACCGGCTCTCCACCATCCGCTCCGCCGACCATATTCTGGTGCTGGAGGGCGGCAGGATCGTGGAACAGGGCAATCACGAATCCCTCATGGCCCAGGGAGGCTTCTACCGCAGGCTCTACGAGGCGCAATTTGACAGCGTAATATAACACAGCGCCCCTGCCCATTATGGACAGGGGCGCTGAAGTCAGCATAGCAGAAAATTGATGTTTGTCGAATATATGCTGTCATTGCGAACTGGCTCGCAATGACAGCATATTTTTTACGTTTCAAACACCGATTTGTCGGGCTGCTGATTTCACCCGGTAAGCAAATATTTTAATTGTCTTGAAGGGGCCCCTTACCTGTCAGCTCAAAAAAAGCAGCGCCAACCCGGGATGCGGGATGGCACTGCTTTTTGTTTCTTCACTTTCCCAGTCTTCGCTCCAGGGTGGCGCTGGAGAGGGAGGTGAGGTGGACACGGGGAAAGCCGTATTCGCTGGTCAGGACGAAGGACTTGGGCAGTTCGTCGCAGGGGACCACCTGGCCCTCCCGTTCTGCCCGGTCCAGGAATTCCCGGGTCCGGCGGGAGGTGGAGGTGTTGTCCAGGTCGAAAATGCCGATGATGCTGCTGTCCCGGACAGCCATATCATTGCCGATGGATAGATACATATTTATACCACCAGGAAGTAGACCAGCACAATGACGCCCAGCACGATCCGGTACACGCCGAAAGCCGCGAAGGAGTGCTTCCGGACGTACTCCATCAGGCCCCGGATCACCAGCAGGCTCACCAGGAAGCTGACAACGCAGCCGACGATCAGCACCCCCACCTCGGTGCCGGTGATGGCCACGCCGGAGAGAATGAATTTCAAAGCCTTGATGGCGCTGGCCCCCACCATGGTGGGAATGGCCATGAAGAAGCTGAATTCCGCGCCGGCGCTGCGGCTGACGCCCAGCAGGATCGCACCCAGAATGGTGCTGCCGGACCGGGAGGTGCCGGGGATCAGGCTCAGGCACTGGAACGCGCCGATGAGCAGGGCGGTTTTCAGGTCGATGCTGTAGACATTGCGGATAATGGGCTCCCGCAGGGCGTTGTACCGCTCCACCAGGATAAAGGCCACGCCGTAGACGATTAATGCTGCGGCCACCACGGGACCGGTATGCAGATGGGCCTCCATCCAGTCGTCAAACAGCACTCCCACCAGCCCCGAGGGGATGATGGATACGATGACCATAAGCCACAGCCGCCAGGTGCGCTTGCGCTCCCGGGGCTTTTTGCCCGGGTCGAAGGGGTTGAGCTTCCGGAAGAACAGCACGATCACCGCCAGGATTGCTCCCAGCTGGATCACCACGTCGAACATTTTGGAGAATTCCTCCGACACGTTCAGGGTGATGAATTCGTTCAGCAGAATCAGATGCCCCGTGGAGGAGATGGGCAGCCACTCCGTCACGCCCTCCACAATGCCAAAGAGAACGGCTTTTAAGATTTCAATCATAATATGTAGATCCTTTCCTGGTGAACGGGAACGACAAATTGGTGTTTGCAGGTGTATGTCCCAATTTTGCTGTCATTGCGAACCAGTCCGCAGACTGGTGTGGCAATCCCCCGGTTAGAGGAGAAATGTGCCGAAAAGCACCCAGAAAAACGGGTATTGTTACGGTTCTTGGTGGTAATCGTTACCTGGTTCCATGGGGCCGGGGGATTGCCACGCCAGTGTGCGCACTGGCTCGCAATGACAGCAAAAACATACAAACACCAATTTGCCGCTTTGTTGTCCTACGGTTTCTTCCTCACATGATACCCCATTCTCTTTCCAATTGCAAGCACAAGTTGCCGTTCACATTTTGCCTGACAACTCTTTACAAAATGTTCACCCGGAAACCGCCTTTCTCGCTATAATAGGAGGAAAAGGGAATTTGTTTCAGGGAGGATTACCTATGGCTGTTTCTGTACTGATTGTGGAGGATGACCGCAATATTTCCGAGCTTCTTCAGATGTATCTGGAGAAGGAGGGCTACGCCGTGACCACCGCCTATGACGGGGGCCAAGGCCTTTCCAAGTTCCGGGCCATCAAGCCGGACCTGGTGCTGCTGGACGTGATGATGCCCGTCATGGACGGCTGGACCGTGTGCAAGACCATCCGGGCCGAATCCCAGACCCCGGTGATCATGCTCACCGCCAAGGGCGAAACCGACGACAAGGTGACGGGCCTGAAAACCGGCGCCGACGACTATATCACCAAGCCCTTCGAAATGAAGGAGGTGCTGGCCCGGATCGAGGCGGTGCTGCGCCGCAGCTCCGGGGTTTCCGCCGAGAAGAAGTCCCGGCGGCTGGTGTTCGACAAGCTGGTCATCGACATGGACGCTTTTGAGCTGCTGGTGGACGGCAAGAAGGTGGATACGCCCCCCAAGGAGATGGAGCTTTTATACTACCTGGCCTCCTCTCCCAACCGGGTCTACACCCGCAACCAGCTGCTGGACGAGGTCTGGGGCTTCGACTACTTCGGCGATTCCCGGACGGTGGATGTCCACGTCAAGCGCCTGCGGGAGAAGCTGGAGGGCGTCAGCGACAGCTGGGGCCTGAAAACCGTCTGGGGCGTGGGGTATAAGTTTGAGGTCGTGTAACGCCCGGCAGAAAGACAAATTGGTGTTTGTACGTGTACGCCACAAATTTCCAGTCATTCCGAGCCAGTGCGCACACTGGCGTGAGAATCCCCCGGTTAGAGGGGAAACGTAACGAAAACCGTCCTAAATCCTTGGGGGATTGCCACACCAGTGTGCGCACTGGTTCGCAATGACAGTATTATTCGGCGCGTCAAACTCCCAATTTATCTGTATGCTGCATAACGTCGATATCCAACGGAACAATCTCACAGTACGAGGTGTTATGAACCATGAAAAGCTCCTTCAGCCGCAGCTTTTCCACGGTGGCGACGATCCTGCTGCTGGCGCTGACGGTGCTGGGGGCCTCCTTTCAGATGCTGGTGAAGGAATATCTGACGGAAACCACCATTTCGGACCTGCGCAGCGACGCGGACGCCATCGCCAAGCTTGCCGCCGCCTACTCCATCGAGGGCAACCTCAGCAGCCGGGAATTCCTGCTGAATCTGAACGTAGCCAGCCAGGTGAGCAATTCGGACATTGTGATCTGCGACAATTCCGGCCAGGTGGTGCTCTGCTCCGATGCCCTCACCGGCTGTGAGCACCATGGCCTCCGGCTGAACCGGGAGTACCTTCAGAAGGTGCTTACCTCTGGGGAGGACACGGCCACCGGCATCATCCGGGGGCTGTACACCGACCGGCGGTATGTGGTCAGCGTGCCCATCCTCTCCGATTCCGGAAAGCTCACCAATGGCATCGTGATCGTATCCACCCCCACCCAGGCCACGGCTCAGATTCTCAACCGGATTTCCAATATTTTCATCACCGCGGCGGTGTTCGTGGTGCTGATCTCCGTGCTGGCGGTCACCGTGTTCGCCCGGCGGGAGAGTAAGCCCCTGCGGGACATGGTCCGGGCCGCCAACGCCTTCGGCCATGGCGACCTGGATGCCCGGGTGAAGGTGGAGGACAGTTCCAGTGAGGAAATGGAGGAGCTGGCCCTGGCCTTCAACAATATGGCCTGCTCGCTGCAGAAGAGCGAGTACCAGCGCCAGGAGTTCGTGGCCAACGTGTCCCACGAGCTGAAAACCCCCATGACCACCATCTCCGGCTATGTGGACGGAATTCTGGACGGCACCATCCCCCCGGAGCGCCGGGAGCATTACCTGAGAATCGTATCCGACGAAACCAAGCGCTTAAGCCGTCTGGTCCGCAGCATGCTGGACATCTCCCAGCTCCAGAGCGAGGGCGGCATTCCCGAGGAGAAGAAAATCCACTTCGACCTGGAGGAAACCGTGGGCCAGGTGCTCATTACCTTCGAGAAGAAGATCAACGATAAGGGACTTCAGGTGGAGGTGGATATGCCGGAGCATCCGGTGTACACCATTGCCTGCCAGGACTACATCACCCAGGTGGTGTACAACCTCCTGGACAACGCGGTGAAGTTCTGCCCCCAGGGAGGCGTGCTGGGCATCCGCATCCGGGAGGGCGGGAACAAGGCCTATGTGTCCGTCAGTAACGAGGGCGACACCATCCCCCCGGAGGAGCTGAGCTTGCTGTTCGACCGGTTCCACAAGCTGGACAAGAGCCGCTCCCAGAATCGGGACGGCTGGGGCCTGGGACTGTACATCGTCAAGACCATCGTGTGCAGCCACGGCGAGAACATCAGCGTCACAAGCAAGGACGGCAAAACCGAGTTCACCTTCACCATGCCATTGGTCAATTGACCGTTCCCAAAAAAACATAACCAGGCTGTCACCCCGACAAATTGGTGTTCGTACGTTTTTGCTGTCATTGCGAGCCAGTGCGCTTAAGTGGCGTGGCAATCCCCCGGTTAGAAGTAAAATGTATCGACAATTGCCCTACAGAGTGGGGAAATGTTTCGATTTTTGGTGGTAATCGTCACCCGGTCCCATTCAACGGGGGGATTGCCACACCAGCGTGCGCGCTGGTTCGCAATGACAGGTTTTTTGGCAGCCTGAATTGTCAATTCGTTCTTCATCAACCATTCTCAATGGAGCAGATTTTATGGATGATTATCATTATTCTTCTCAGGACAACTGGGAATACGGCACCGGGCGGACGGATCCGCCGAAGAACCGCACGGGGCTGATGGCCGTGCTGCTGATCTTGGTGATTTTCCTCACCGGCATTGTCACGGTGCTGGGGGTGCTGAACATCCGGCTGTTCCGGCAGCTTTCCGCCAGTGAGGAGGAAGGGGAGCTCTCCATCTCCTTTACCCAGGAGGAAACCGCGGCCACGACGGCCCCGGAAACCACAGCCCCCAGCCCGGACCAGACGGAATTTGCCCTGGACCTCCAGCGCAGTCCCCAGGCCGTGGAGAACGTGCCCCAGGAGGGGGGACTGTCGCTGCAGGAGATCTATACCCTCTGCGCGCCCTCGGTGGTATCCATCACCACGGATGTGGCCAGCGGCACCGGAGTGATTCTCTCCCAGGACGGCTATGTGGTCACCAACGCCCATGTGGTGGAGGGGGGCAGCACCGTTTCCGTGCGGCTGGCCGATGACCGGCAGTTTCCCGCCCGGCTGGTGGGGGCGGACACGGTTTCGGATCTGGCGGTGCTTCGGGTGGATGCCACCGACCTGACCCCGGCCCAGTTTGCCGATTCGGACCGGGTCCGGGTGGGCGACGCCGTGGTGGCCATCGGCGACCCTCTGGGCGCGGAGCTGCGGGGGACCATGACCGACGGCATTATCTCCGCCATCAACCGGGACGTGACCGTGGAGGGCCGCACCATGAGCCTGCTCCAGACCAACGCCGCTCTGAATTCCGGCAACTCCGGGGGCCCGCTCATTGACTGCTACGGCCAGGTGGTGGGCATCAACACCCTGAAAATCGGCTCCTTTGTGGACCGGGCCGGGGTGGAGGGCCTGGGCTTCGCCATTCCCAGCTCCACGGTGAAGGTCATTGTGGATCAGCTGATTACCCAGGGCTATGTGTCCGGACGGCCCACCCTGGGAATCACCGGGGAGACATTGTCCTCCTTCTATCAGCATTACTACCGGATGCCCGCGGGGCTGCTCATTACCCAGGTGGATTCCGGCAGCACCGCCGACCGGGCGGGTATCATCGCCGGGGACATCCTGCTGACCCTGGGGGACACCGCCGTGAAGGATATGAACACCCTGAACGCGCTGCTGAATGAGCGCAGCATTGGCGATACCGTCCAGATCACCATCTACCGCAGCGGCCGCCAGTACAGCGCCACACTCACGGTGGAGGAAGCGAAAAAATAAAACAGGAAGGCAAATTGGTGTTTGTCGGATATACGCTGTCATTGCGAACCAGTGCGCACACTGGTGTGGCAATCCCCCGGTTGAAAGGAACCAGGTAACGATTACCACTAAAATCGCGGCAAATTCCACTCTTCCGGGCGCCTTTTTGGTACATTTCCCCTCTATCCGGGGGATTGCCACACCAGTCTGCGGACTGGTTCGCAATGACAGGTAATTTGTAACGCGCCCTTTCAAACACCAATTTACCGCCTTTGTGGTATTTCATTATTGGAGGCGTATTTTTTTGGAACCGCAATATGTACAAACCTTTACCGTGGACGACATGGCCGTGGACCGCTTCGGGTATCTGAAGCCCTCGGCCATTCTCTTCTATGCCCAGGAGGTGGCCAGGGAGCACTGCAAGGCCCTGGCCCTGGACTACGACACCCTGGCCAAGCGCCGGATGTTCTGGGCGGTGATCCGGCACCGGGTCCAGATCACCCGGCTGCCCACCCTGGGGGAGACCATCCGGGTGGAGACCTGGCCCATGCCCACCACCCGGGCAGCCTACCCCAGAAGCGTGGTGGCCTATGACGCGGAGGGAAACGAGTGCTTCCGCTCCATCAGCCTGTGGGTGCTGATGGATCTGGACACCCGGAACATGATCCTCCCGGGCAAGAGCGGCATTGTGGTGTCCGGAGCCCTCCGTGGCACGGAGCTGGCGGTGCCCCAATCCCTGGCCCCCGGGCAGCTGCGCAACAGCCGGCAGCGGACCGTGTGCTATACGGATCTGGACCGCAACGGCCACATGAACAACACCCGGTGCCTGGATTGGGTGGACGATCTGCTGCCCAGCGAATTCCACGGCCTCCACCGGGTTCGGGAGTTCACCGTCTGCTACTACTCCGAGGGCAAGGAGGGCCAGGAGCTGACCCTGCGCTGGGACTTCCCCCAGAGCGGTATGCTCCAGGCGGACAGCTATCGCCGGGAGGGCGACAAGGAAAACCGGGTCTTCGCGCTGCGGATTACCTATGACGAAAGTGTTCTGTAAACCACGTAAAATTCCACAGCTTCGCTTTAAGCTGTGGAATTTTTTTTGCGCATCCCCAAAAGTCCACAGTTTCCACAGCTTTTTCCACCGGGGGCTGTGGAGAAACCTGTGGAGAATGTGGATAAGTCCCTTATTTTGAACTGTTACAGATAGTTACAAAACAAGATTATGTAAACAAATCACAGTTAAGGTTCCCGGCCTTCGTATGCACACTGACAAATTGGTGTTTGTAAGCGTGCTCTGAAAAAATCGCTGTCATTGCGAACCAGCGCGCACGCTGGTGTGGCAATCCCCCGGTTAGAGGGGAAATGTACCGAAAAGTACTCGGAAAGCGGGGATTGCTACGGTTCTTGGTGGTAATCGTTACCTGATTCCTTTGAACCGGGGGATTGCCACGCCAGTTTGCGAACTGGCTCGCAATGACAGCATATATTCGACAAACATCAATTTTCCGGGGAGGGTCAGACCTCCCGGGTCAGGTTCTGGAGCCAGATGTACTTGCGGTAGCGGGGGATCAGGAAGGGCACCTTCACGATTTCATCGGCGCACATGACGATGTAGACCACCATCACCGGCCAGTGGAAGGCAAAGCAGCCGATCAGGGACAGAGGCAGGGCAAAGCACCAGGTGGCGAAGAATACGCTGATGGCATCGTATTTGGCGTCTCCGCCCGCGGGAAACACGCCGCAGGTGAAGATGGTATTGAAGGAGTAGGCGAACATGTACAGCAGGTTAAACAGGATCATCTGCACCAGATACCGCTTCGCCAAAGGCTCCAGCACGTAGAAGAAATACACCAGCGGCCCCGTGACGCAGAGCATGGCCATGTTGGCAAAGCCGCACCAGATGGCCACATTCCAGAATTTCCGGCCGTAGTCCTTGGCTTCCTCCAGCAGATTCTGGCCCAGCAGGCCGCCGATCATAATGGCGCCGCCGTTGGCAAGGCCGTGGCTGACACACTGGATCAGTCCCGTGGCCACGTTGGTCACGGAGTAGGCCGCCGCCGCGTCAATGCCCAGGTGGCCGATGATGGCGCTGTGGGCGCTGATGCTCAGGCCCCAGCTGAGGGAGCTTGCCAGCATGGGCAGGGCCACCTTCCACATGTCCTTTTCCAGCAGCGCGGAGAAGGACAGCAGGCTCTTCCCGTCGGGGTGGATCCGGCCCTTTTGCAGCGATGCGGCCACGCACCAGCCGAAGGCGATCATTTCCACAGCGATGGTGGACCAGGCGGAGCCGTTGGCCCCCAGGGCGGGGATTTTCCCGAAGCCGTAAATCAGGAAGAAGTCCGCGGCCATATCCACCACCACGGTCACCGCGGAAATCCACACGCTCATTTTCGCCCGGCCGTCGATTTTCATCAGCATCAGATAGCACTGGGCCATGGCGGAGAACAGATAGGAGAAGCTGACAATCCGCAGATACCCGGCGCCGATGGAGATCAGCTCCGCTTCGTTGGTGAAAAGGCGCATCAGCTTCTCCGGGATGAAGAACGCCAGGGCGAAGAACACCACCGCAATGGCCGCCGCGTACCGCAGGGCCATGCACAGCAGCTTTCGGACCGCGGCAAAGTCGCCCTTGCCATAATACTGGGCCACCAGCACGCCAACCGAGCCCACAATGGCGCCGATAAACAGGCTCATGACGAAGGAAATCTGATTGGCCAGGGACACGGCGGCAATAGACTCCTGGGTGAGTCTGCCCAGCATCAGTGCGTCCGAGGCCCCCACCAGGGCATTCAGCAGCCCCTGCAACGCGAAGGGCACCGCCAGAGCCGTCAGCTCCTTATAGAATTTCCGGTTCGAATTCATCTTTTTCTCCTCCTGTATGGCAGTTGGATTTTCCTTACGGCTACTGTATCATACCGGAGCGTAAAATACAACCGCACAATTTGACGCAGATTTTACAATCCCCGTGTTTCGGATTTTACATTGGGGACGTATAATAACGGCGTAAGGATGAAAATCCTCAATGGGGCCCCGGACAGGGACGGGGAGCGGTAAATTGGTGTTTACATTACACGTTCCAAATAATCTGTCATTGCGAACCAGTCCGCAGACTGGTGTGGCAATCCCCCGGTAAAATGGGGAAACGGAACGAAAAGCGGCCTAAATCCTTCGGGGATTGCCACGCCAGTGTGCGCACTGGCTCGCAATGACAGCATTTATTGCTATGCTAAACAACAATTTATCGTACTCCTTATCGTACTCCCGTTTCCGGACGGAGGCCGCAATAGAATAGAAAAGCAAAGGAGAATTTGATAATGAAAAGAATGATTTGTGCTCTGTTGGTACTGGTTCTGGCGCTGAGCCTCGCTGCCTGCAGCGGGAAGAACGGGGCGGATTCCACCGTCGCCGCTGCCAATGCCCCCGCGAAGCTGTCCGGCACCGTATCCACCGACGGCTCCACCTCCATGGAGAAGGTCATCGGCGCCCTGGGCGAGGCGTTCATGGAGGCAAACCCCGGCGTGACCTTCACCTATAACCCCACCGGCTCCGGCACCGGTATCCAGGCTGCCCAGGAGAGCCGCTGCGACATCGGCCTGAGCTCCCGGGCTCTTAAGGATGAGGAGAAGGCCTCCGGCCTGAAGGAAACTGTCCTGGCCTACGACGGAATCGCCGTCATTGTGAACCCCGAAAACGGCGTGGTGGATCTGACCCTGGAGCAGATTGCCGATATCTACACCGGAAAGATCACCAACTGGTCTGAGCTGGGCGGCAGCGATGCCGAGATCGTCCTCATCGGACGGGAGGCCGGCTCCGGCACCCGCAGCGGCTTCGAGGAAATTGTGGGTGTGAAGGATGCCTGCCAGTACCGCCAGGAGCTGAGCTCCACCGGCGACGTGATCACCACCGTGGCCCATAATCCCAATGCCATCGGCTACGCCTCCCTGGCCTCCGTGAAGGACACGGTGAAGCCTGTGAAGGTTGGCGGTGTCGCGCCCAGTGAAGCCACCGTCAAGGACGGCACCTACGCCATCCAGCGTCCCTTCGTGCTGGTCACCAAGGAGGGCGTGACCCTGAGTGAGGCAGCCCAGGCCTTCTTCAACTACGTGACCTCCCCCGACGCATACGCGGTCATCACCGCCGCCGGTGTGGTTCCCGCCTGACCGGCGGGAACGGGAAGAGAAATTGTTGTTTGAAAGTGCGCGTTCCAAACTACCTGTCATTGCGAACCAGTGCGCACACTGGTGTGGCAATCCCCCGGTTGAAAGGAACCAGGTAACGATTACCGCCAAAAAATGCAGACGGGCTCACTTTCCTGGGTGCCTTTCGATACATTTCTCCTCTAACCGGGGGATTGCCACGCCAGTTTGCGAACTGGCTCGCAATGACAGCATATATTTGACAAACACCAATTTACCCGTTATTTCATGAGGTAGAACACAATGAAACACAATCTGGTGGAAACCCTGGTACACGGGGTTTTCCTGCTTTTGGGCCTGGTGACGGTGGGCTGCGTGCTGCTCATCACCGTGTATCTGGTGATTTCCGGCATCCCCGCCATCCGGGAAATCGGGCTCTTTGATTTCCTGTTCGGCCGCACCTGGGCCTCCACGGCGGCGCAGCCTCAGTTCGGCATCCTCCCCTTTATCCTGACCAGCATCTACGGCACCGCGGGAGCCATTGCTCTGGGGGTGCCTGTGGGCTTTTTCACCGCGGTATATCTGGCGAAAATGGCCCCCAAGACCGTGAAGGAGCTGATCGGTCAGGCGGTGTCCATGCTGGCGGGGATCCCCTCCGTGGTCTACGGCCTGGTGGGCATGATGGTACTGGTGCCCGGGATCCGCAAGCTGTTCCACGTCCCCGATGGAGCCAGCCTGCTGGCGGCCATCGTGGTGCTGGCCATCATGATTCTGCCCTCCATCATCAAAATGTCCGTCACCGCCCTGGAGGCGGTGCCCAAGGAGTATGAGGACGCTTCCCTGGCCCTGGGGGCCACCCCGGAGGAGACCTGGTTCCGCGTCAGTGTGCCCGCGGCCAAAAGCGGCATCGCCGCCGCGGTGGTACTGGGCGTGGGCCGGGCCATCGGAGAGGCCATGGCGGTAATGATGGTGGCGGGCAATGTGGCCAATATGCCCAGTCTCCTTCAGTCCGTGAAGTTCCTGACCACCGCCGTGGCCTCGGAGATGTCCTACTCCAGCGGTCTGCAGCAGCAGGCCCTGTTTTCCATTGCCCTGGTGCTGTTCCTGTTCATCATGCTGATTAACGCGGCACTCAATTTCTTCCTGAAAGGAGAGAAGCGTTCATGAAGAATCCCGGGAAGCTTTCCAACAGCCGCCGCCGTTTTTTGTGGACGGTTCGGGGCGGAATGTATTTCGCTACCGCACTCACCGGATTTCTGACTCTTTTTATTGTGGCTTACGTGCTGATTCAGGGTATTCCCAACCTGAGCTGGGAATTTATCAGCACGAAGCCAAGCTACTTAAGCGGGAATATCGGAATCCTGCCGGATATTCTGAACACGGTGTACATCGTAATCATCACGCTGCTGATCGTAATTCCCCTGGGCGTAGGCGCTGCGGTGTACCTGACGGAATACGCCTCCAACAAGCGGGTCGTGGCCGTCATTGAGTACGCCGCGGAGGCCCTCAGCGGCATTCCCTCCATTATCTACGGCCTGGTGGGGATGCTGATGTTCGCGGGTACCATCGGCACCAGCCTGATGGCCGGCGGTCTGACACTGGTGATTATGAACCTGCCCACCATTCTGCGAAACACCCAGGAGAGCCTGAAAACCGTACCCCAGTCCTACCGGGAGGGGGCCTTCGGCCTGGGCGCGGGGAAATGGCGGGTGGTGCGCACGGTGGTGCTTCCCGGCTGTGTGGACGGGGTGATTACCGGCTGCATCCTCAGCGTAGGCAGAATCCTGGGAGAATCCGCCGCGCTGCTGTTCACCGCCGGGTTTGCCCACGCCCTCAACGGCTTCTTCTCCGGCCTGTCCAGCGCGGGCGCGACCCTGACCGTGGCCCTGTACGTCTATGCCAAGGAGCAGGGCGAATTCGGCGTGGCCTTCGGCATCGCGGCCATTCTGCTGGTGCTGGCCTTCTGCATCAACCTGTCGGCAAGCGCAGTGACGAAGTATTATCGAAAAAAGAATGCAGAGTAAGGAGAAATCACTTTGAACGAACCAATTATCACCGTAAACGATCTGAACCTGTGGTACGGCCAGACCCAGGCACTGAAAAATATCAGCATCGACATTCCCGGAAAGTCCATCACAGCCCTCATCGGCCCCTCCGGCTGCGGCAAGTCCACGTTTCTGAAAACTTTGAACCGGATGAACGACCTGATTCCCGGGGTACGCATCACCGGTCAGGTGCGCTACCGGGGGGAGGACATCTTCCAGGCGGAGGTCAATAACCTGCGCAAGGAAGTGGGCATGGTATTCCAGAAGCCCAACCCCTTCCCCATGAGCATTTACGACAACATCGCCTACGGCCCCCGGACCCACGGCATACGGAACAAGGCCCAACTGGATGAAATCGTGGAGCAGGCCCTTCGGGGTGCCGCCATCTGGGACGAAATCAAGGACCGCCTGAAAAAGAATGCCCTGGGCCTCTCCGGCGGCCAGCAGCAGCGGCTGTGCATCGCCCGGGCTCTGGCGGTGGAGCCCAAGGTGCTGCTGATGGACGAGCCCACCTCGGCTCTCGATCCCATCTCCACCTCCCGGATCGAGGATCTGGCCATGGAGCTGAAGGAAAAATACACCATCGTCATTGTCACCCACAATATGCAGCAGGCCGTTCGGATCTCCGACCAGACCGCCTTCTTCCTGCTGGGGGATCTGGTGGAGTACGGCAGCACGGAGGAAATGTTCTCCCAGCCCAAAGACAAACGCACGGAAGATTACATTACAGGCCGCTTCGGCTAATGGAGGGAATTCTATGAGAAATCTGTATCAGGAGCAGCTGCAAAATCTGAACCGGGAGTTGATTCAGATGGGCGCCGCCTGCGAGGAAATTATCGATCTCGCCGCCCGGTCTCTCACGGACTACAACCGGGAGCTGGAGGAGAAGACGGCTCAGGTGGGAGCCACCATCGACGAAAGCGAGCGCACCATCGAAACCATCTGCCTGAAGCTGCTGCTGCGCCAGCAGCCGGTGGCCAGGGATCTGCGGCAGATCAGCGCCGCCATGAAGATGATCACCGACATGGAGCGCATCGGCGACCAAGCGGAGGATATTGTGGACCTGGTGCCCAAAATGAAACAGGGCGCCGGAGAAAACTACTCCCAGATCCGCCAGATGGCCAAGGCCGCCCAGTACATGGTCACCGAGGCCGTGAATGCCTACGTCAAGCAGGATCTGGAGCGGGCCAAGGCGGTGATGGACTATGACGATGTGGTAGATAACTACTTCAATCAGATCAAAAACGATATCCTGGGCTTTATCGCCGCAAACCCCGGCGAGGGAGAATACGCTCTGGATCTTTTGATGATCGACAAGTATTTCGAGCGCATCGGCGACCACTGCACCAACATCGCCGAGTGGGTGGAGTTCTCCGTCACCGGCGTGCATAAGGACTGCCAATAATGGAAAAGGGGACGGGTGCATTGACAACCTTCGAAGGCTGTCAATGCACCCGTCCCCGTAGTTTGACAAATTGGTATTTAGCGGCTTCGCCTTCAAGTTTTCTGTCATTGCGAACCAGCGTGCGCGCTGGTTCGCAATGACAGCGTGTTTTCGTTCGCATTGGCTCACAATGACAGCGTTTATTCGCCAAACACCAATTTGTCAGTGTGCTTACGAAAGCCGATAGCCTGAGTCTACGATTATGGGTTCAGCGATTTGAAAAGGGGAACCTGTCCATGGTATAATATCCGTAATCCGACAGCCGACAAGGGGGAAAAAGCATGAAGATGAAAGCGGAGACAAGGAACGAAATCTGGCAGTTTCTGGATAGGGCTTTTGGGGTTTTCCTGACCGGATTCTTTTCTGTGGCCATTCTTGGGTTTTTCATGTCCGGGGCGAGATCCTCCACGGACATCTCAGCATTTCTCCTGTGCGTGCTGTTTGTGGCCTGGGGAATCTATTTGATTTCCAAGGGCTCAAAGCGCAAAAAACTGGGAAGGGCGTTCCGGGTCTATACCCAGATTCTGGCGGACGCCCCCCGGATTTCCTTGTACACACTGGCGGAGGAAACTGAAACCTCCCTGGATGTGGTCCGGAGCAATCTTCAGTGGCTGATCCGGAAGGGCTTCTTTGAAAATGCGAAAATTGACGATGACTCCAACAGCCTGATCCTGCGCGGCAGACGCAGCACAGAGCGCGTGCCAGACGCGGAAATGCTCTGCATAAAATGCAAAGCCTGCGGCGCGTCCTGTATGGTCCCCCGGGGCCAATACACCCCCTGTGAATACTGCGGCACCATGGTCAAGGGAGAAGAATAGCATCAAAGGGCCGGGTGCCTTGGCAACTTTCAAAGGTTGTCAAGGTACCCGGCTCTTTTTCTATCCCACTGGAGGGTAATAACCGACATTTCCTCATAATATGCGTCTGTACCTAATGGCGAAATATGTCGAATTACATCTTGCGATATTCCACTTTGTGTGATAGAATTTCTATGAAGTAATTACATCTTTCTCGCGAAAAAAACAAGGCCTTCATTGAGGATGGATTCAACCATTCAGATTAGAAAGAAAGAGGGAAAAACATGGAGTATATCGATTCTACTGTAGAAGACAAGGAGAAGATACAAAAGGAACTTGTTCGGATTGCTAAAAAAAGCGAGTTCAAAAGAAAGCTAATCTTTATTGTTGTGCTCTCTGCAATTGCTTTGTTAATCATTTTCGCAGCTTGGTTGTATGGAAGAAGCCAAGCAAAGAAAAATGCCGAATCCGAAATTGCTGAGCTGAAAACAATGCTTCAGGAGCAAGAGGATAAGATTCAGGAATTAATAGAAACACCAATAGTTGCCAGTCGTGTAAATCCGGAAATTATTCTGGATCTCCTTCATAGCGAAATAAACAATATTGGAGAATTGGCGACCGTTGAATACCTTTTTACCGATGCATCCAAATTCAGTGACTCTAGGCAGATCAAGAACTGGAATATTCCATTCACCGAAAAATCATTTATCCTGAAATGGAACGGTGTAATTAAAGCCGGTGTGAAGTTAGAACAAGTTACCATTGAAGTCAACGAAGAGGAGAAAAAGATTATCGTATCAGTCCCTCCTGCCGAAATACTTTCCTATGTTATTGATAATGACAGCGTGGAAGTACTAAATGAAAAGGACAATATCTTCAATAACATTACTGTTGATGATAAAATTAAAAATGCTTATCGACTTAACTCAGCAAGCCACAACATCTTGAAAAGGTCCGATTT
>JBJEYY010000017.1:0-3619 GCA_051887095.1 Faecousia sp.
CAGACCAAAAAGTCCGTGAACTCCAGGTTTACCCAGGAGGCCATGACCGCTTTCTTCCGGGAGCAGCTGCAGGTCTGGTTCATCGAGAACAAGCAGGAGGCAGATCGGGCGGCGGAGCAGATTCTGGTGAACAAGCGGGCAAGAGAATCCGCCGAGAAAACCAAAAGTAGTGTTAAAAAGAAGCTCTCCGGCTCCATCGACATTTCCAACCGGGTGCAGAAGTTCGTGGACTGCCGCAGCCGGGACGTAAACCAAAGAGAGTTGTATATCGTGGAGGGCGACTCCGCTCTGGGCAGCGTGAAGCTGAGCCGGGACGCGGAGTTTCAGGGCATCATGCCCGTCCGCGGCAAAATCCTCAACTGCCTGAAGGCGGACTATGCCAAGATTTTTGCCAGCCCCATTATTACCGACCTGATGAAGGTCTTAGGCTGCGGCGTGGAGGTCCAGGGGAAGAAGGCCAAGGAGCTTTCGAGCTTTGACATCTCCCAGCTGCGGTGGAGCAAGGTGGTCATCTGCACCGATGCGGACTACGACGGGTTCCAGATTCGCACCCTGATCCTCACCATGATCTACCGGCTCTGCCCCACGCTGATCCGGGACGGGTATGTGTATATCGCGGAATCACCGCTGTTTGAAATCACCTGCAAGGACAAGACCTGGTTTGCCTACACGGAGCAGGAGAAGGTGAAGATTCTGAAGGACTTGGAGGGGAAGAAGGTCACCATCCAGCGCTCCAAGGGCCTGGGCGAGAACGACCCGGAGATGATGTGGATGACCACCATGAACCCGGAGACCCGGCGGCTCATCAAGGTCATGCCCGAGGACGCGGAGCGGACGGCCTACTATTTTGACATCCTGCTGGGCGACCGGCTCAATGACCGGAAGAATTTCATCGCCGAAAACGGGGCAAAGTACCTGGAGCTGGCGGACATTTCGTAAATGGTCGGAACGCCTTGTAGGGCGCTGTTATGACAGCGCCGCCTACGCTGCGACAAGAATAATCTCACATATTTTATATAATTTTACGACTCTATCCCATAAGGTTAGCGGCGGGGTCATAACCCCGCCCTACAGAGCGGGGAGGAACAAAGGAGCCAAGTATGGCAAGGAAAAAACAGGAATCGGAAACCAAGAAAAAAGCAAATATTGAGGGCATTATGGGGCTGGTGGGGTCCACCACGGAGCAGGCGATCTCCGAAACCCTGGAGTATAACTACATGCCCTACGCCATGTCCGTCATCGTGTCCCGGGCCATTCCGGAGATTGACGGGTTCAAGCCCTCCCACCGGAAGCTCCTGTACACCATGTACAAGATGGGGCTTTTAACCGGCGGCAGAACCAAGTCCGCCAACATTGTGGGTCAGACCATGCGCCTGAATCCCCACGGCGACGCGGCCATTTACGAGACCATGGTGCGGCTGGCCAAGGGCAACGAAACGCTGCTCCACCCCTTCGTGGACTCCAAGGGCAACTTCGGCAAGGTCTACTCCCGGGACATGGCCTACGCCGCCTCCCGGTACACTGAGGCCAAGCTGGCCCCCATCTGCGCGGAGCTGTTCCGGGACATCGATTCGGACACCGTGGACATGGTGGACAACTACGACGCCACCATGAAGGAGCCCAGCTTGCTCCCCACCACCTTCCCCAATGTGCTGGTGAGCGCCAACCAGGGCATCGCCGTGGGCATGGCCAGCAACATCTGCTCGTTTAATCTGAAAGAGGTCTGCGACACTGCCATTGCGCTGATGAACAATCCCGACCACGACATTCTGGAAACCCTGCCGGGGCCGGACTTCTCCACGGGAGGAGAACTGCTCTTTGACGAGGCGGCCACCCGGGAGATCTATGCCACCGGCCGGGGCAGCTTCAAGCTCCGGGCCAAGTGGCGCTACGTCAAGGAGGGCAACCTCATTGAGATTACCCAGATTCCCTACACCACCGCTACCGAGGTGATTATGGACAAGGTGGCGGAGCTGATCAAGGCCGGGAAGATCAAGGAAATCTCCGACATGCGGGACGAAACCGATCTGGGGGGCCTGAAGCTGACCATTGACCTGAAACGGGGCGTGGACCCGGAGAAGCTGATGCAGAAGCTCTTCCGCCTGACGCCCCTGCAGGACAGCTTCCCCTGCAATTTCAACATCCTCATTGCGGGGATGCCCCGGGTGATGGGCGTGGGAGAGATTCTGGAGGAGTGGACCGCCTGGCGGACAGACTGCGTCAAGCGGCGGCTGTACTTCCAGATTGGCAAGAAGGAGGACCGGCTCCATCTGCTCAAGGGCCTGGAGCGGATTCTGCTGGACATCGACAAAGCCATCGCCATCATTCGGGAGACCGAGATGGAAAACGAGGTGGTGCCCAACCTGATGATCGGCTTCGGCATTGATGAAATCCAGGCGGAGTTCGTGGCGGAGATCAAGCTGCGCAACATCAACAAGGAGTACATCCTGAAGCAGACCAAGGCCATCTCCCAGCTGGAAAAGGAAATCGCCGATTTAAGAAGCACGCTGGACAGCCCCCGGAAGCTGAAAAACGTGATCATCAAGGAGCTGGAGGAGGTTTCCAAAAAGTACGGCAAGCCCCGCCTGACTGAGATCGTCTACCAGACCGAGGACGCGGAGCCGGAGGACGAGGAGGACAATGTGCCCGACTACCCCGTCACCGTGTTCGTGTCCCGGGAGGGCTACCTGAAAAAAATCACCGCCCAGTCCCTGCGGATGAGCGGTGAGCAGAAGTTTAAAGAGGGCGACAGCCTGCGCTTTTCACGGGAGGCCACCAACCGGGGAGAAATCCTGGTGTTCAGCGATAAATTCCAGTGCTACAAAGCAAGGCTTTCCGACTTCGAGGACGGCAAGGCGTCGCTTCTGGGCGACTATCTGCCCCAGAAACTGGGCATGGAGCCGGGAGAAGGGGTTGCCAACGTGGTATTTGCCGGGGATTACAAGGGCTTTGTCATGTTCTTCTTCGAAAACGGCAAGGCGGCCAAGGTGCCGCTAAGCGCCTACGAGACCAAGACCAACCGGAAAAAGCTGACGGGAGCCTACAGCGATAAGAGCCCCCTGGCGGCGATGATCGGTCTGGAGGCGGATACCCAGCTGGTGGTGTATTCCAGCGACGGACGGGCGGCGATTATTTCCACCGCTCAGCTGCTGCCCAAGACCACCCGCAATACTAAGGGCGTGGCGGTGCTGACCCTGAAGAAAAAGGCGGTTCTGCGGGAGGTGAAGCTGCTTACACAGAGCGGCATCACCCAGGAAAGCCGCTACCGCTGCAAGACCCTCCCCACCGCGGGAAGCATCCTGCGGCAGGAGGACAACCAGGAGAAGCAGGAAAGCTTTGATATTTAATTGACAATTGACAATTGACAATGGACAATTGACAATTATGGCAGCCTCTCAGGCTTTCCGGAACAGCATGAAGCAGACCGACAAATTGGGAGTTTATCGCTTCGCCTCAAAGTTTCCTGTCATTGCGAACCAGCGCGCACGCTGGTGTGGCAATCCCCCGGTTGAAAGGAACCAGGTAACGATTACCACCAAAAAACGGAACGACTCCCACTCTTTCGGGCACTTTTCGATACATTCCCCCTCTAACCGGGGGATTGCCACGCCACTTAAGC
>JBJEYY010000018.1:0-3617 GCA_051887095.1 Faecousia sp.
TGTGCGCACTGGCTCGCAATGACAGCGTTTATTTGGTGCGCTAAACAACAATTTACCTGAGCAGTTCCGGTCGAGGGGCCCAAAGGATGTACGTTGACCACCCAGGGTTCGTGACGCATTGGCCGCCGGCCCCGCCGGCAAACAACAATTTCTCGATCTACCGGTAAATGACCCGGCGGATCAGGGCGAGGAGGGGGGCGCTGTCCGGGGTGTCCCGGCTGAGCAGGAGCAGCAGATGCTCCATCACAAGATCTACAAAATCTGCGTCGGTCAGATCACCGGAAAAGGCGGCTTTGTCAACCATGGGATCGGAGCGCAGCGCTTCCAGCAGCCCCGCCTTCATGTGGGTGAAGCATTGCTCCATGGCGCCCTTGGCTTCCGCCTTTTTGCTCTTGGCGATGGCAAGCGCGTGGGTGGTCAGAAAGTGGGGATACCTGGCCGCGCCATCCAGGATGCACCGGAAGAGCTGGGCGACAGCCTCCGGAAAGGGGAGGGAGGGAGCACACGGCTGCCCGCCGTGAACAATATCACTCCACACGCTTTCCACGGTGGCGAGCAGAAGGGCGTCCTTATCGGGGAAATAATTGTACAGCGTCCCAAGTCCAATTCCAAGCTCCGCCGCCACTGTACGCATGCTGAGCGCAGTGAGGCCCCGCTCTGCCGCGATTTTTCGGCAGACCCGCAAAATGGCCTCTTTTGATGTTACTACTGGATTCATGTCGACACCCCTTCAAGATGAACAGTGTTCATTATAGCGTCAGCGGGTCCATTTGTCAATGGACAAGGCAGGGAAAGAATCCGGGAAGCCGAATCCGAAAGACGGAAATCTTTACACAACCTTAATACTGTGTCCGCCTCCCTTAACACCCTCTTTATGCCTTTTTTCGTATGATAAAGGCAAATGGATGTCCTAAGGGGGGGTTGCCATGTGGGCTGCTTTGCATAAGCGGCGACTGACATCGTCACAGATCATTCTTGTCGGCTTCGCGGCGGTGATTCTGGCGGGGGCGCTGCTGCTGATGCTTCCGATTTCCAGCAAATCCGGGACGGTGACACCGCTGCTGGACTGCTTGTTTACCTCCACCTCGGCGGTTTGCGTCACAGGCCTGGTGGTATATGACACGGCCACCCACTGGTCCGCCTTCGGACAGGCCGTGCTCCTGCTGCTGATTCAGATCGGAGGAATGGGTGTGATTACGGTTGCCGTGGCCATCACCATGGCATCGGGTAAGAAAATATCCCTGATGCAGCGAAGTACCATGCAGGATGCCATCTCCGCCCATCAGGTGGGCGGAATTGTCCGGTTTACCGGATTTATTCTCAGGGGTATTTTCCTTTTTGAGCTGCTGGGCACATTGGCGCTGATGACGGTCTTTGTCCCGGAATTCGGTCTTAAGGGAATCTGGCTGGCGGTGTTTCATTCCATATCCGCCTTCTGCAACGCGGGCTTTGACCTGATGGGGTCGCGCGCGCCCTTCTCTTCCCTGACGGCCTACGTGGACCACCCGGTGGTGAACATCACGGTGATGGCGCTGATTGTCATTGGCGGCATCGGTTTTCTCACCTGGCAGGATATCCGGCGAAACGGAATCCATGTCCGGCGCTACCGGATGCAGAGCAAGGTGATTCTGACCGTCAGCGCGGTTCTGATTGTGCTTCCGGCGGTGTATTTCTATTTCTTCGAATTTGCCCAGCTGCCGCTTTCCCAGAGATTTTGGGGTTCGGTGTTTCAGGCGGTGACGCCGAGAACCGCCGGATTCAACACGCTGGAGCTGACGGGCCTAAGTGAAACTGGACAGATGCTGACCTGTATGCTGATGCTCACGGGCGGCAGTCCGGGCTCTACGGCGGGCGGTATGAAAACCACAACCCTGGCGGTGCTGGTCTCCTGTGCGGTTGCGATTTTCCGCAAACGGGAGAACGGACGCTTCTTCGGAAGGCGCGTCGCGGATGAAACCGTTAAAAACGCGGTGACCGTGTTCCTGATGTACATTACGCTGTTTTTGGCAGGAGGGATGATTATCAGCCGGGTGGAGAATCTGCCCCTGATTACCTGCCTGTTTGAGAGTGCCTCGGCGGTGGGTACCGTGGGACTGACCCTGGGAATAACCCCCTTGCTGGGAAGCGTTTCCAGAGTTGTGCTGATTTGTCTGATGTTTTTCGGCAGAGTGGGCGGCTTAACCCTGATTTTCGCCACCCTGCCGGCCAATAGAAATACCCTCTCCAAGCTACCCTTGGAGAAGATTACAGTGGGATAACGGGAGGAATTGCTGTGAAATCCATTTTGCTGATTGGCTTGGGCCGTTTTGGAAAACATATTGCCGTAAAGCTCAGGGAGCTGAATCATCAGGTGATGGCGGTTGACCACAAAGAGGAGCTGGTGCAGGAGGTGCTGCCCTACGTCACCAACGCCCAGATCGGAGACAGCACCAATGAGGAGTTTCTGCGCTCTTTGGGTGTGGACAACTACGATGTGTGCATTGTTGCCATTGGGGATGACTTCCAGAGCTCTCTGGAAACAACCTCCCTGCTGAAGGAGCTGGGGGCCAAAATGGTGGTATCCCGGGCCTCCACGGATGTGCAGGAAAAATTTCTGCTGCGCAACGGCGCGGATGAGGTGGTCTATCCGGAAAAGCAGCTGGCCCGGTGGACGGCCATTCGGTGCAGCGCGGACCATATCCTGGACTACATTGAGATTGACAGTGACCATGCCATTTTTGAGGTGGCCATCCCCAAAGCCTGGCTGGGGAAAACCGTGGGCCAGGTGGATATCCGAAAGAAGTACAATGTCAATATCCTCGCGGTGAAGACGGGACAGAAGCTGGACTCCTTCATCACACCGGATACGCTGCTGAGTGAGGACAAAACACTGATGGTCATGGGGAAATACAAGGATCTTCAGAAATGCTTCCGCAGCTGACGGTTCCGCGTGGGAGAGAGGAGGGACAGATATGTGGATTGCGCTGGCGGTACTGACTTTTCTTGCGGGACAGGTATATCTGTTCCGATGCCTGGGAAAGCTGGACACCTTTTTGGAGCGGCAGCCCGGGGAAGAGGAAGCGGAAAAGGAGGTTTTGTCCATTGCATTGGGGGATCCCGCCCTGGCGGACCCTCTGGCGGAGCTGCTGGAGGGTTTTTCCGGATGTTATCCGGATGTGGATATTATGCTGGTGACCCGCGCGAATGTGGCGGAGGCGGTATATGAAGGAAGTGCGTCGGTGGGACTCCTGCCGGCGGGCAGCCGTGGATTCCCGGGGTTAAACAGTCTTGCCTTGCGCTATGGTAAGCTGCCGCGGCAGGAAATTATCTGGAAGAAGGGGGCGTATTGCGCTGCAGCGGATGCCTTCGCGGAATATCTTTGCGCCCGCGGCGTTTCGGATGGTAGAAAAACGCGGTGAAATGTGATATGATAGCCCCCAAAAAGGAGGTGCTGTGATGGAGCTTCCCAAGGAGCATATTCTCGCGTGCCTGTCCTCGGCACCGTCCAACGCGAAAATTATCCGCACGGCAGGCATGATGGCACAGGCGTTTCATTGCAGCTTTACCGCACTGTTTGTGCAAACCCCCAATTATGAGGCCATGTCTGAGGAGGACCGGGAGCGGCTCCGCGCGCATAC
>JBJEYY010000019.1:0-18596 GCA_051887095.1 Faecousia sp.
AGCAGCGCACAATCAGCATTTGCCAATATGTGCAGGGCGATTTTTCCATTGACCATATGGCTTTTCATAACCTGACCAAGACCGAGCAGGAACAAATTCTGAATTACCCGCTGATGATTTACATTTGCGAAGGTACCGACAAGGAAAAACTGGACTGGTTCAAAATTATCAATATTGCAGGTGAACAGTTGACCACACAGGAGCTGCGCAATGCAATCTACACGGGCGAATGGCTGACCGAAGCAAAGAAGTATTTCAGCAAAACCTATTGCCCGGCCTATCAGATTGCAGGAGATTATCTGAGCGGTAGCGCAATTCGTCAGAATTACCTTGAAACCGCTTTGAAGTGGATTGCATCCCGTGATGGTATTGAAATTGAAGATTATATGTCCAAACACCAACATGATACAAACTGCAATGAATTGTGGCTGTATTTCCAGACAGTCATAAACTGGGTGAAAGCAACATTCCCCACCTACCGCAAAAAGCTGATGCAGGGACTTGAATGGGGTATTTTCTACAATAAATTCCATGCAAACAGCTATGACCCCAAAAAACTTGAAAAGCGAATTGTTGACCTTCTGGAGGATGAAGATATATCGAACCAGAAAGGTATCTATGAATATCTGCTTGACGGACAGGAACGGCATTTGAACATCCGCGCGTTCTCTCCTAAAATGGCACGGACGGCCTATGAACGGCAGAAAGGTATCTGCCCGAAGTGCAAGAAGCATTTTGAAATCAAGGAAATGCAAGCTGACCATATCACTCCATGGAGCAAGGGCGGCAAGACGACAGCAGAAAACTGTCAGATGCTTTGTGCCGACTGCAATCGCCGTAAAAGCAATGCCTAAATTCTGCTGATCAAAGCTACTGCAACACAGTGAACACAGGTGTGCTTGTCGAATGATGACTAAATATTGTGACAGCGCCTCACTACCGGTTTTGAAGCCTGAAGTGAGGCGCTGTTGCGTCTATAATATTCATTCGTCCAGAATATCCAGCATCATCCTGCCTCCCAAGCGGAAACTGTTCTGAAACAGCAGACACTCTGCCATATCCTGAAATTCCCGCACACTGTCTGTATACCGGGAAAACAATTCTTTCTGTGCATCCGTCATGGTGGCCTGGAGCTTTTCTTTGTTTCGACTAATCAACTGAAGGGCTTTCTTGTATTCCGCACAGGGACATGTATCGTATTCCGTTGGTTCGATATTACCGTACCAAAATTCTTCAAGAATTCTCATTTTGCATCCTCCCCGTAAATTAGTTCCCGCAGGACAATCTCCTCTGCCCTGTTCCGGATGTTATTCATGGCACCAACCCAAGCCATCGGGTGAGCAGTATTCAATTCCTCTGTCACTCCCTCGGCCATCTTCATCTGGTCGATCATCCGTTCCAGCCTGTCCTGCGCCTGCTCATTCAGGTCAGCCAGGTATGTCCACAGTTCGCCGGACAGGAGCAGACAGTTGTACTGAATCGGCTTGTGATCTCTCAGGTACCCCCGGTGCATCCGCCCCCACTTGCCGATGGGGCGGGATTCTTGCGGCAGTTCCAGGTCAGGAATGAAATAATCGCCCACTCGAATGTATTGAATTTCCATAGTCATGCCTCCTTTACTACGGTACGGTTATTTTACCGAAAGATCGAGATGCAGTCGAATGTGCCGCCTTACAAAGTTTATTACATTGATGTAACAAACTTGATAATTTTACGACTTTATTACATGTCAGCAGCCATCCACACAAAGATCAAGCCCAGCAAGCGCTAACTGCCTGCCGGGCTTGTCCGTATTCACATCAGCACCGCATTCCAGTGGATTTTCACGTTTCTGTTATAGTATGTGGACAAAATCATGCCGTTTGTCCGCCACAGAAAACTTCCGCGCGCATTATCCCTTATTCGTCAAATGTATAACCAATCGTAGTTTTTTCTCCATCAGAATACTCTGATCCCTTATTATTTATCCTGCAATATCTCCTGCAGATGGTCCAGAAGAAACCGCTGGGCTTCCTCGGAATAGTAGACCGCCTGATAGGTTCCGTACTGTCCTTCCCGAAGCTTGGAAGATAACCCAATCCTCTCCCCCATAGCCGTTGGAAGGCGTTTGGATTTCCCGTCCGCATCTGCCTGTTTCGACATAAAACCTTTCTCAATCAACCAACCGGTAATCGTTGTTGTTTTCAGCTTCTTCCGATCCGGGTCGTTGATCGCATTCATAATGAGGTCCACAAACTGCGTGATCCGGATTGGCTCCTGCGACGGATTCACACGCTTAAGTTCTTCTTCCGTTATATAAAAATCATTCTTTGGTGAACTCGCAACTTTGCCACCATTGGCAATGACCTGATCCAAAACCCCGGACACATAGAAAAAGCATCTCGCCAGCCGAACATTATTCAGCACGGAGTCCTCAGGAATCTCCTGATCTGAAATCGGATCTATTCCCTGCGCAAGTTTCTCCATGTACATCTTCGCCCGCTGCATAATTTCCAGTTCTGTCATCTTCTTTCCCCTCATTTCTTTCCTTTCCCACAGCAGTTCTTGTACTTCCTGCCGCTGCCGCAGGGGCAGGGGCCATTGCGGGAAGGAGCGCCGACAATGGTCAGCTTTGGCTTCTGGGGCGGTTCCTCAAAGAAGGACAGTTGATTCTCAGGTGGTGTAAGCCTCTCCTGAAGCCGTAACCCCCGGGCTGACTGGGCAAAAAGCTCGTCCGGTGTATTGCCCCTGTTGGCATGCTTGTGGGTGTGGTTGTTCAGATTTTGATACAATGCGGCAAATTCTTCCAGGTCCCAATTCTTATGGGTCGTCACACCATCCTCCTTTATGAGGTTCAATACTTCCTGCAATGGTGCATCAATGACAATGACACGCTGAATGCGTTCGCAATACTCCTCAGCGCTTACCGGCAGGGAGGACGTGAGTTTGCGCAGATAGCGTATCATAGCGCTGCGCTGAGGCGTTTCCGGGAAGTAGGTGTAATCTGTGAATCGCAGGAATTCCGCCTTGGGGAGGATTTTCAGCGATTTCCCCTTCTGGGCACGGCGCAGTTCCCGGATGTCCTTCTCCGGGTCTTCCACAAACAGATAATCCGAAACAATTTCACAGTTTTTCATGGCTTCTTCCGGTGTTACCTGTAGATTCCCCACGCTGTCAATGACGGCAAAATCGTTGTCTTCGCCCTGGTCTATGACGAAAACCGTCATGAGGAAGGACGGCACATCCACTTCTTTGTTCTGGCTGTTGTAAAGCCCGTAGAGTTCATCCAGAGAGAGCAACCCATACAGGTTCGCCGCAGCGTCCATATATAGGTGGATGCGGTTGATCTCCTCCCGCGTTAGCGGAATTTGCGCATACAGCTCTTCAATTTCCTCCTGTGTGAGCGAATCGGGAATATCGTCCTCGTCCTCATCCTCCTCATCCTCATCTTCTTCGTATTCTTCCCACTCCGGGTACTGTTCCGGGGGTTCCCCCACTTCCCGAATCAACAGCGGTGTTTTCGTGTCTTCTTCCAGTTCCCTAAGTACCTTGCATTGGAAGCGCCACTCTTCGCCAAAATCAAATACATACTTAAACTGGCTGCCCTTTTTCAGATTCAGATTTTCCAGCTTTCTGCCTTTTGTCAGCCGTTCGTGACCATCCATTTTCATGGAGTAATAGGCATCATACTGGCTCCATGTTTTGTTGTCCATGAAAAAGGCGTGGGCATGATCGTCCATAAATTCAAAGGCCTCCAGAATTGCTTCATGGAGCCGATAAAGCGTTGCGCTTTTGGATATTTGAATATGCCGGTAACAGCCTGTACCCACAGATACGCTGATCACATAGCTTCCCATCGTCTCTATCCTTTCTCTACTCCAGCAAAAAATCAATAGCATTCACAATTCGGATTCCGTCCTGTTCCTGCTGCAAGCCCGTATCCATACATACAACAAGCTTTTCGTAGTTGTCCGGGATTCTTTGCAGAGGCGCAAGCTCCCGCTCCCTTGTTTCCGGGGCGTTCATGGCTTCCGTGACCTGAATATACTTTTTATCATCTGCCTTGGTGGCAATGAAATCAACTTTCTTTTTGTCGATCCTACCAATAGCCACATCATAGCCCCGGCGAAGCAGTTCAAAATACACGATGTTTTCCAGAATGTGTCCGGTGTCTCCCTCCCGGTAGCCCAAAAGGTAATTCCGCAGTCCCGTATCCACGATATAATACTTACCAAGGGTTTTCAGGTATTCCTTTCCCTTAATGTCAAACCGCTTGATTTCATAGAAAATATAGGACTCTTTCAGCGCCTCGATATAGGCCTGAATGGTGTGTGTCGCGGGCTTGGCCTTTCGGTTTCCTTCCTCCAGCAGTCCCTCGCTGACAAGGGTATTGCCGATGGAGGTTGCGGAGACACTGTTGCCGATGTTATCCGCAAGGAACATCATCAGCTTGCGAAGCAGGAGCGAATCCGTAATGGTGCGCTGTCCCTTTCGCTTTTCCCGCTCCAAAATGTCCCGGACAACCACAGCGGAATAGATGCCCTCCAATGTGGCGCTCACCTTGTCCAGTTCTAATCCCACATCCGCCAGCATGGGCATTCCGCCGAATTTGGCATAGGCCTCGTAAAGCTCCTTCGGGTCGCATACTTCCCCGTCCGCATCCGTAATTCGCTTTTTCATCTGTCCGGTGATTGCCTTGCGCTGCGATACGGTGTATCCGTGGAAATCCAGAAATTCCCGGAAGGACAGGGGTAGTACCTTGATCTCCACATACCTCCCGGAGAGATAAGTGGAAAGCTCCGAAGACAGCAGATGTGCGTTGGAGCCGGTGATATAGATATCACAGTCAAAATCCACCCGGAAGGAATTCACCGCGTTTTCCCAGCCATCAATCCGCTGCACTTCATCGAAAAACAGATACATCCGCTTTCCGGGAACGACCCGTTCACTGACATACCCATACAGGTCTTTCGCGGTCATCTCCGCAAACCGCATAGATTCAAAATTCATTTCGATAATCTGCTTGTCCGCGATACCGCTACCGCGCAAATGCTCCGCCATCAGCTTCATCAGGCAGGACTTTCCGCAGCGGCGGATACCGGTAATGACCTTGATCATTTCTGTATCTTGAAACGCCTTGAGCTGCCGCAGATAGATGTCACGGTTTTTCAGGCTCTTTTGCATAGGTGCCACCGCCTTTCACAGCTATCATAACACAATCACTTTGCTGCGTCAAGTTTGTTACATCAATGTAAGAAACTTGTATTATTTCCTTTTTTGTTACATTGCAGAAAGTTGCAACACATCCTGTCGAGAAAACTCTAATATTCCGTTCCAGAAAACGGTCACTTTCTTGCCACAATAGGTAAATTCAGAACTTCCTGACTTGTCCCAGAAAAACGCTCCGCGCGCATTATCCCTTATTCATAATGTGGGCCACCAGGCGCAGGTTGCGTTCGATGAGGATGTTGCGGGCGTCTTCGTCACCGGCGCGGGCCAGGGTCAGGTAGTGGCGCTCCTCCTGGGCGGTGAGGGGCCGGGGAAAGCTTCCGGCAGAGAGCTGCAGTGAGCACAGCAGGGAGCTGAGCATCAGAAAGACACCGTAGAGCATATTTCCACCTCCGCTGCAACCCTATGCACCCCGGCTCGTCCGTTTTCCACTTTATTAATCCGGGGGAAGATTCTCGCCCCCCGGTTGGCCTGACACTCCCACTCGAAGAACGTGAAAAAAGCAGCAAAGAGCCCTGCCGGGAAAACCGGGAAGAGCTCTTTTGGCAGGAGAAAGGAAAAAACGGCAGGTCGGCAACAATTTTCTGTCTGCTGAGCGGCGCCGGGATGTTACAAGTTTTCTGTCATTGCGAACCAGTCCGCTTAAGTGGTGTGGCAATCCCCCGGTTAGAGGGGAAATGTACCGACAAGCACCCGAAAAAACGGGGATTGTTACGGTTCTTGGTGGTAATCGTTACCTGGTTCCATTCAACCGGGGGATTGCCACGCCAGTGTGCGCACTGGCTCGCAATGACAGCGTATATTCGACAAACTCCTAATTTGTCGCTCAGCCACGGTAATATGTGGATCAGGGGCGCTTGATGCACAGGTTCAGGATCAGCGACGCCGCGGCCAGGGCCAGCAGGAACAGGAACGGGCCGGTATAGCCGCCGGTGGCCTGCAGCAGGCTGCCCGCTGCCGTGGCCATGAAGGAGGCGCCCATCAGGCTGAAGTTCATGACGGAGAAATTCAGGGGGAAGTATTTGGTACCGTAGAAGGCGGAAATCAGCGCGGTGTTGATGGTAGGCGCGGCGCCGTAGGAGAAGCCGGTGAGGCACAGGCCCAGGATGCAAAGGGGCAAAGATCCCAGCAGGACGGACAGCAGTGTGATCCCGGCAGCCGCAATGGTGAGGATATTCGCAAACAGCATGGTCATTTTCCTCCCCAGCCGGTCAAACAGAGCCCCCACGGCGATCCGGCCCAGGCCGTTGCACACGGACAGCACCCCCACCAGGGAGGTGGCCAGGGAAGCAGCGGCTCCCACGGAAAGGGCAAGGTCCCGGGCGAAGGAGATCACCGTATTTCCCACAGCGGACAGACATACAATGCACGCGAAGGCCATCCAGAAGGAGGTACGGCGGACCATCTGTCCGGTGGAAAAGTCCGCGGGTTCAAAGTCCTCATCACCGTGAACGGCTCGCTTTTCGGCGGAGGGCAGCGTCGTATCGGCCCCGGGTCTGCGCAGGATCAGCCCGACAAGCGCCAGCACGGCGGCGAGGGCGCAGCCCACAGCCAGGTAGGCAGAGCGCCAGCCGGGGCCTTCCATGAGCCGGGAGGCCAGATTGCCCACCACCAGGGCGGAGGCCCCGAAGCCCATCATCAGGGCCCCGGAGCACAGCCCCCTTTTGTCCGGAAACCAGGCGCTGACGGTAGAGATCACCACGTTATAGGCAATGCCGATGCCGAATCCGGCCAACACGCCGTAGCTCAGGTACAGCATGGCGATGCTGTGCCCGGAAAGCCGGGAGGCCAGCAGAAATCCGGCCCCGCCCAGCGCAGCTGCCAGGAGCATGCTCATCCGGCAGCCCAGCCGGGTGCACAGCAGACCGCCAACAAAAGCGCCCAGGCAGAAGAAGCACATGGTCAGGGTGAAATTCAGTGCCAGCTGAGCATCCGTCCAGTGAAATTCGGCTGCCAGGGGAGCCTTCAGGATGGACCAGGCGTAGATCACCCCGGCGAACAGCAGGGCCGTCACCCCCAGGGCAAGATAGACCCAGCGAATGGAAATATGTTTTTGATGCATGATGGGACACCTCTTTGTATTCCCCGCGAAAAACGGGATTTTGAAGATGAAAGTATTGTACCGCGGGAAACAGAGTTTGTCCAGATAAAATATGAAATATATTTTATAAAATATAAGAAAGTCCTTGATATTTTCCCTTGGGATATATATAATGGAAGCAGAGAAACAAAGAAATCGAAAAATTGGTGTTTCTCAAATAAACGCTGTCATTGCGAGCCAGTGCGCACACTGGCGTGGCAATCCCCCGGTTGAATGGAACCAGGTAACGATTACCACCAAGAACCGTAACAATCCCCGTTTTTTCGGGTGCTTGTCGGTACATTTCCCCTCTAACCGGGGGATTGCCACACCACTTAAGCGGACTGGTTCGCAATGACAGCTTTTTTCATGGCAATGACAGCGTTTATTCGCCAAACACCAATTTGTCGGTATCCTGTCCCGCGCTGCGGCGGGGACGGAAGGGGGCATCAGAGCGTGAAGATAGAAGAACTTCTCGCGGAGCGGTATCCGGCAGCTCACAGCTTTGTGTTCCTGGGGGAGGCCGGGTGCGGCAAGAGCGAGCTTGCCATCAATCTGGCCCTGGCTCTGGCGGAGGAGCAGCAAAGGGACGTTCACTTCTTTGATCTGGACATGACGAAGCCTCTGTTCCGGTCCCGGGATCAGGCGGGCTTTCTGGAGGAGGCCGGCGTTTTCGTCCACTACGAGGAGCAGTTCATGGACGCTCCCACTGCCGCCGGCGGGGTCAGCCGCTTGCTGCGGGAGGAGGGGGTGTACACCGTCCTGGATGTGGGCGGGGACTACATCGGCGCCAGCGCCATCGGCGGCTACGCGCCGCTGCTGAATCAGCCGGGGTGCGCGGTTTTCTATGTCATCAACCCCTACAGGCCCTGGTCCATGGACATTGAACACATCGACCGGGTGCTGGGGCAGACCCTGGGGGTGTCCCATGTGCAGTTAAACCGGCTGCATCTGGTGGGCAATCCCAACCTGGGGATCGATACTGCGGCCCAGGATGTGCGCGACGGGGCCCGGCGGCTGGAGGAAATGGTGGGGCCCTATATGCCCATCGATTTCTTCACGGCGAAGGAGGCGCTGGCGCCGGAGCTGGAAGGGCGGCTTCCCGGGCCGGTGATCCCCCTGCGGCTGTACCTCAGCTATGAATGGGATGCGTGATCCGAGTAGGGCCCGGATTGTTCATAAAATAATGTGCTTATCAGGTTAACTCACCAAAGCGACAAATTGTTGTTTGTAAGTGCGCGTTGCAAATTACCTGTCATTGCGAACCAGTGCGCACACTGGTGTGGCAATCCCCTTACTTAGAGGGGAAATGTATCGAAATGTTCCCAGAAGGAAGAGAATTATTGCGATTTTTGGTGGTAATCGTAACCTAGTTCCATTCAACCGGGGGATTGCCACGCCAGTGTGAGCACTGGCTCGCAATGACAGCATATATTTGACAAACAACAATTTACCGAGCAGCTGAGTAAAGCCGATAAGCACAATATTGAATATCGATTCGTCAGCGCAGCGACGGAAACGCAATGTGTTTGAAAACTGCAAACAATTTGAGTCTCTGAAATCATATTCCGTAAAAGTCCAGAAACTGCCGGGTTTCCGGCTGGGTTGGATGAAAAAGCACCTGTTCCTTTGTCCCGGTTTCCTTCAAAATACCCTTGTGGAAAAAGAGCACCTCATCCGCAATCCGCCGGGCCTGCTGGAGGGAGTGGGTTACCAGGATCAGGGTGCACCCGGTCTGCTGGGTGTAGCCCAGAATCAGGGCTTCCGCGGCGGTGGTGGTCTCCATGTCCATGGCCGCGGTGGGCTCGTCCAGGATCACCACATCATACCGCTTCATCATCAGCCGCGCCAGTGCCATCCGGGCGGTTTCTCCGCCGGACAGCCGGTCGGCCCGTTTCTTTTCCAGATGGCGGATTTGCAGAGCGTCCATCAATTCGGCTGCTCTGGCTTCCTCCTTAGCGCTCAGCAGAATATTCTTCCGGGTGGACATGCGGAAGGCATAGTGCTTCTGGGGAAGATAACCTACTGAGGCATCGTCCCGAATTTTTCCCTTCCGGTCGGCAGGCAGCACCCCCGCCAGGATTTTCGCAAAGGTGGATTTGCCGCTGCCGTTGGCCCCTATGACGGCATAGATTTTCCCAGGCTCCAGGTCCATTCCCGGAAAGCAGAGCACCCTCACGCCGTCGTAGGTTTTGGAGAATGGCTGTATGTTCACCGGCTCAGCCTCCCTTGCACCAGGGAAATCACAATATTTACAATCAAGGAAACGGTAAGCAGAATCATCCCCAGCGCAATGCCCAGGGAAAAATTGCCCCGGTTGGTGTACTGCATGATGGCGGTGGTCATCACGTTGGTTTTCCATGCAATGGCGCCGCCCACCATGGACACCGCCCCCACCTCCGCGATGGAGCGGGCAAAGGCCAGAAGATAAGCGGAGATAATGGGATACACGCACTCATTGCACAAAAGAGCGAAGGTTTTGAAGCCTCCCAGCCCCAGTCCCTTGGCCGTCTCCCGGACGGCGGGGGCGATGCCCGCCACATAGGTCTCCATATTCCCCACAACGATGGGGGTAATCAGCACCACCTGCGCCATGACCATAATCTTCACCGTGAACAGCAGCTTCATGTGCCGAAACGGGCCCACGCCGGAGAACAGCATATAAAACAGCAGACCGCAGACCACCGGAGGCATCCCCATCAGGGTTCGGTTCACCACCACCAGCGCCCCCCTGCCGGGGAAGCGGCATGCTCCCAGCCAAATGCCAATGGGAACACCCAGCAGCAGGGCAATCAGGGAGCTTTGCAGGCTCATCCGGGCGGTAACGCTGAGAATATTCAGAAGCTCGGCATCCGCCGACAGAATCAGCGCGACGGCTTTTTGCAGCGCGCTTTCCACACAATCGCCCCTTTCTTTGGAAAATCCCGTGGGGAAAGGCCCCCACGGGATGTATTTTACGTTACTTCCTGCGGAAAATCAACCCTTAACCCATCACACCATCGTTGGCAACGAAGGTCAGGAAGGTGGCTTTATCCGTAAGGATGTAGGCGCCCATTTCCTCTGCCATCACAAGGCAGGCGCCCATACCGGCATTGGCGGAGACATACCAATCGGTGTAATTCACAAAGGACTCGGCATCCTTGGTGATGCCCAGAGCCTCCGGCCACAGGGAAAGCTCCTTGGTGTGGGTGCCGGAGGCATCGCCCCGGGAGACAAAGGTATACTTGCCATCGGCAATGGCCGCGAAGGCATCCAGCACAGAATCGCAGCTCGCCACACCGGCAGGATCGGCGGAGGGACCGCACAGGACGAAGTAGTTGTAGATGAAGGAGATACGCTCCGCCTCAAAGCCGTCCACAACCCGGGCAAAGCCCTCCTCCACAAAGGCCTCCTCCTGGCTCTTGGAGTGCACCAGGATCAGATCGGCGTTGCCGAACTTGGCAGCGTTGATGGCCTTGCCGGTACCGGCGGACTGCACCTCCACGGTGTAGCCGTAGGCGGACTCAAACACGGGCAGCAGATAGCCAAGCAGGCCGGAATCTTTGACGGAGGTGGTGGTAGACAGGCGGATGGTTTTGGTTTCCTCGGTGGCGGGAGCAATTTCATCGGAGTAGACGGGAGCGTTGTCCTTGACGTAGAACAGGTGCTCGCCGTACTCGGCAACACCGTAGTCGCCTGCCATGTCCAGGGCCTCCTGAGTCAGCAGCCAGTGGATCAGGGCATCGGCGCCTGCGGTGTTCACGGCAACATCGGAAACGGCCTTGCCATCGGCATCGGTAAAGGGCGCGTCAGGATTCACCGCGATGACGGTGTAGGTGTTGAGCATCTTGTCGTCGGCTTCCTTCAGGATGCAGGTGTCCACCACAAGCGCCGCCTCAGTGGAAGCTTCCGTAGGGGCTTCGGTGGGAGCCTCGGTGGGGGCTTCCGTAGGTGCGGCGGTGGGAGCCGTAGTCTCGGCAGGCTTCTGGGAAGCGCCGCAGGCGACCAGACCCAGAAGCATGACAGAAATCAGCAGCATTGACAGAATCTTTTTCATTGTACTTCCTCCTAAACTAAAAAGGACCAGCCCATTCCCGCACCAATAAAGACGCAGAAGCTGCATCCATATCCGGCATTTGGAAAGAGGCTCGTCCACCGCTTTTCAAACTATTGGCGACCTCTAAAAACTACTTTTTGAGGTTTTGGGCAAGAGATTTTGTTCCAACAAAAGTATCGGAAAGTTCGGAATACTTGGTGTATTGCGGACTTTTCGATACGCATTGTTGGGACAAAAGATCCGCCCAAAACCCAAAAGGGTAGTTTTTAGAGGTGCCCTATTCAATTTCACGGAAAAAGACAGATCATTTGCGGATATTATAGCATAGCTGTCCCGGGATTACAATAGCCGCCGTGCCAAAGTGTACGAAATGATATGAAACAGCGCGAAATCAGCCTTGAAGCCAAAACAGAAGGCGACCTTGAAAAACTACCTTTTGCGGTTTGGAACGAAAGCTCCTCCGCTCAGCCGCGGACGATTTATTCCGATGTGCCCTGGCAGAACGGAAAATCGAAAACTTTCCGGTTCCGCTCGGGATGACAAGGTTTCCTATTGTTTGAGGTTGTGCGCCGAACGATCACTTGGGTTATCCATTTTATAAATGAACTGACAAATTGTTGTTTGAAAGGGTGCGTTGCAAATTACCTGTCATTGCGAACCAGTCCGCAGACTGGTGTGGCAATCCCCCGGTTGAAAGGAACCAGGTAACGATTACCACCAAAAATTGCAGCGACTCCCACTCTTCCGGGCACTTTTCGGTACATTTTCCCTCTAACCGGGGGATTGCCACGCCAGTGTGAGCACTGGCTCGCAATGACAGCAAGAATAGGATGTACACCTACAAACAACAATTTCTCCCTCTGCTTAGCAGCCCAAACGATTGTTTTTCCCTTTCAGCCCCTCCCAGGCGGCGATTCCCGCCCGGGTTCCTTCCGCCGTGACGCCCTCCACCATAGGGTGAACGGCATTGCAGTTTCCGCACAGATGGAGCCAAGTCGGATTCCCCAAATGCGCGATCAGGCTGCGCTCCGGGCGCAGTCCGACGGCAATCAGCAGACTATTGCAGGGAAGGTACGCTCCCCCGGACAGGCAGCAGCCTTCCAGTGTCTTTTCACCCTTCACCTCGGTAATCGTCTGCCCGCACAGAAGCCGGATGGGTTGTTCCCGGAGACAGCGGCGGTTTCTGGCCAGGCCCCCGCAGGTATCCTTCTGTTCCACCAGCGTGACGGATATGCCCAGTGCCGCGATTTGATTTGCCATAATCAGCCCAAGGTCGCCGCTGCCCAAAATCACCACCGGGCCCTCCGGGACAACGCCATGGAGGTTCATCATCTCCTGCATCTGCCCCGCGGTATAGATGCCCCGGGGGCGTGTTCCCGCAATAGGCAGCGCGCCCATGGGAATCTCCCGGCAGCCGGTCGCCAGAATCAGCTGATGAAACGACAGCGCTCTTCCCCCGGACAGATGGGCAATCCGGTTTTCTTCCACGGATACCACGGTGGTATTGCGCATCAGGGAAATCTCCCCGGGGAAATCCCGCAGAAGTCTGCCGGCGTACTCCGGTCCCGTCAGGCCTTCCCCAAAGCCCCGGTGGGCGCATTGCAGCAGCACGCCCCCGGGGGCGGATTTTCTGTCCACAACGGCAATGCTCCTGCAGCCTGCCTGAAAGGCGGCTTTCGCGGCGGCAATGCCCGCTGCACCGCCGCCGATGATCAGAATATCAACGTGTTCCACTGCGGGCTTCCTCCAACAGTTTCTCAATGGCGAAGCTGCACCGGCTGCCCTGGCAGCGCCCCATGCCGCTGCCCACCCGGCGCTTGACGGCGTCCACCGTGGCCGCTCCCCGGCGGATGGCCTCCAGAATCTCACCACGGGTGACGCTCTCACACTGACAGACAATCTCCGGATCGGCGGTTTTGGGAATGGCCCTCCGGTGGGGGTCAAAATCCGGGTTCTGCCGGACATCCAGACAGGCCGCAGCCTGCACGGCCAGATACATCCCCAGCTCATTGGCGCAGGTCAGCCCCGGCGTTTTGATGCCGATGAGGCTGTAAAACCCGGGCGCGGGATTGGCAATGCAGAAGTCGTGTAAACTCTCCCCGCTTTCCCGGTAGGGGTTGGGGCGCACGGCGGCAAAGGAGCGGATGATCTGGGTCATGTCCAGACCGGGAAGCAGCGCCTTCGCGGCAGCGTTCAGCTCAGACAGTCCCTCACTGGTTGTGGCGAAGTGCGTGGAAATGGGCTTGCGCACCCCGCTGAGCAGCAGATTCCCCTCCGTGCAGGGAATGGCGGTAATGCCCTTGCCGCAGCTTTGGGCCTGAAGAAAAATGATGTGTTCCGGCTTTTGCGCCAGAGGGTCCAGAACCAGATATTCCGCGCCATCCCAGTGGAGCCGAATATCCGGTGGGAACAGCAGCTCCTGCACCCGGTCAGCGTACAGCCCCGCGCAGTTTATGACCACCTTACACCAAACGGATTCCCCGGTGGTTCTCAGAAGATAGCCTGTGCCCGTTTTTTCAATGGCTGTCACAGCGGTGCCCAGCATCGGGACGGCCCCGTTCCCCACGGCGTTCTCGAAGGCGGCGATTCCAAGCTGCCACGGATTTACCGTGCCGGTGGTGGGGGCGAATAAAGCGCCCGCCACGCCGGGCTTCAGCATAGGCTCCATGGCCTCCGCCTCCTGCCCGGTAAGCAGTTTCAGCCCGGGCACGCCATTTTGAACACCCTGTTCCAATTTTCTCCGGAGCGTGTTCACCGACGCAGCCTCGTAGGTCACCAGCAGGGAGCCGCACCGGGAGAAGGGAACCTCCAACTCCCGGCACACTCTGTCAAAATCCGCGTTGCCCCGGACGGTCAACTCCGCCTTGCGGGTGCCGGGTTTGTTGTCGTAGCCGGGGTAGACAATGGCACTGTTGGCCCGGGTGATGCCGGTGCACACATCCTCCGCCTGTTCCAGAAGCACGGCGGAGATATTCCACCGTCTTAGGTTCCGGGCGGCAAAGCACCCCAATACCCCGCCGCCGATGACGGCGGCATCACAGTGCATCATGGCTCAGTCCAGAGGGATGACTTCCCCGGGACCCTCCACCGTATAGCCGCCCATGGCAAGCATCTTCTCCCGGAAGGCATCGCCTTTCAGGGTGGCCAGAAGCTTTTGCACCATGGGGGTATCCCATGCGTGGTCGGGGATAATCAGGTCGTATTCCTCAATGCAGATGGGGATAAAGTCCAGGTCGTAGAGCTTTGCGGCGGAGAAAATGCCCATGCCCGCGTCGGCGCTGCCGCTGACAATCTGGGCGGCAACGGAGGTGTGGGTCAGCTCCTCCCGGTCATAGCCGTAGATGGCGGAGGTATCCAGCTTCTCCTGCTTACACAGGTAGTCCGTCAGAATCCGGGTGCCGGAGCCCTTCTGCCGGTTAACATAACGCACATTCTCCCCGGCAATGTCGGCAAATCTCTGAATATTCAGGGGGTTGCCCTTTGCGACCATCAGTCCCTGCTGCCGTCCCACACAGCGAACCAGCTTCACATCCCCCTTTGGGAAATACTTTTTCATAAAGGAAAGGTTGTAGATTCCGTCATTGGTATCCAGCAGATGACAGCCCGCGGCATGGGCCTCCCCCCGGCGGATGGCCATGATGCCGCCCATGGAGCCCACGTGAGAGGAACTCATGTACAGCCCCGGGTTTTCCAGATGGAGCATATCCCCCAGCTCGTCCAGCAGAGGGTCGTGGCTGCCGATGACCACCAGCGTATTTTGCAGCTTCTCCATGGGGCTAAGCAGCCGGACAGACACCTCCGCCCCGGCTTCATAGCCCTCCAATCCCTGGGGCACTTCCAGAATGCCGTCGGCCTTCATGAAGGAGGACACCACACCGCTGCCCCGGCTCAAAGGCGATGCCATGAGCCTTCCGCCCACACAGCCCATACGCACCCGGACAAATTCCTCGTATTTTAGCCCCGACACCACGGGACGGGTCAGGGTGGCTCTGGCATATTGGGCGGGAGCGGAAGGCACCTGCAGCCAATGGTCGATCAGGGGCTTCAGCAGCTGCTCAATCACGAGAATGCCCGACACGGGGTAGCCGGGAACGCCCAGAATGGGCTTAGGCCCCTGACAGCCCAGGATTGCGGGCTTGCCGGGCTTCATGGCGATGCCGTGATACAGCACCTCGCCCAGCTCCCGGATGACCTTGGCGGAAAAATCCTCCCGTCCGGCGGAGGAACCGGCGTTGAGGATCACCATGTCGCATTCGGAGGCCGCCTTGGCAACCATGTCCTTGATCTGGTCAAACTTGTCGGGAACAATGGGGTACACCACCGCCTCCGCCCCCCAGCTTTTCACCATGGCGGAGAAGATGGAGCCGTTAAATTCCAGAATGTCCCCAGGCTTGGGATCGGTGCAGGGTGGGATAATTTCATCTCCCGTGGGGATGATGCCCACCAAGGGCCTGCGGATGACCTCGATTTCCAGCACGCCCCCGGCGATCATGGCCCCGATGGCGGCGGGAGAAACGCTCATATGTCCGGGCAGGATCATTTCCCCGGCGCACACATCCTCACCGATCTGGCGGATGTGCTGCCAGGGCGCGGCGGCAGCGTGGATGGTGATGGAGCCGTCCTCGTTCTTGACAATATCCTCCACCATAATCACCGCGTCCCGATCCTCCGGGATGGGGTCGCCAGTGTCCAAAACGATGTACTGCCCGGGCTGAAGGGTCACGGGCGTGGTTTCCGTCGCGCCGAAGGTGTCCTTCGCGTTCACCGCCACGCCGTCCATGGCGCTGGCGGCGTAGTGGGGGGCGCAGATGTGGGCGTAGACTGCCCGGGCCGTCACCCGTCCGCAGGCCTCATAAACAGGAATCACTTCCGTTTTCGGCCCGAAGCCGTGGCTTTCCAGCAGCTTCAGATAGTCTTTGCGTGCCTGCTCCAGCGGCACATTGGTCAAATACTCAAATCCCATATGCTTTACACCCCCGATGTAATTGTAACCTGAACCTCTGCCCCCTGAGGCAGGCCCTCGCAGTCCCGGTCAATGCAGAAATAGCCGTCGGCTCCCGCAAGGGTGGTGATGAGGCCGGATTTGCCCCGGATGGGCTGTGCGTACACGGCTCTATCCTTCCTTGTCAGGCGGCAGCAGTGATACTGCGCCCGGCCGTGGTTGGCGCTGATGCTTTCCGTGACCTTTGCGGTGACGGTATAGGCGGTCATGTCCCGCCCGGTCAGCCGCCCCAGCAGGGGCAGCGCAAACAGCTTCGTAATAAAGTAGGCCGCCACGGGATGCCCCGGCAGACCCACCAGCGGCTTTGCCCCGGCCTTGCCCAGAATGGTGGGCTTGCCGGGCTTGATGGCAATGCCGTGGAGCAGCAATTGTCCCAGCGATTCGATGATGCGGCAGGCAGCGTCCTTGACCCCCACACTGCTGCCCCCGGACAGCAGCACCGCGTCGCATTCCCGGACGGCTTTCTTTACCGTTTCCGACAGCAGCGCTTCGTCGTCAATCACAATGCCGTAGTTGATGACAGTGCAGCCGAAGGCGGTGAGCATGGCTTCCAGCATGGGGCTGTTCACGTCCCGCACCTGTCCCGGACCGGGCCGCACCTCCGGGGGAACCAGCTCGTCCCCTGTGGAAATCACGCCCACGGTCAGCTTTTTCACCACGGGAAAGCGTACCCGGCCAATGGCAGCCAGCGCGCCGATGTCCGCGGAGGACAGCACTCTGCCCTTTCGCAGAATCACCTTGCCGGGGTACACGTCGTCCCCCCGGAAGATCAGATTCATACCGGGGGCGGCGGGCTTGGAAACCCCAATGGTGCCGTCGCCGTATGCTTCTGTATATTCGAGCATCACCACGCCGTCCGCCCCTTTGGGAACAGCGCCGCCGGTGGGCACCGCCACGCATTCCCCCGGATTCAGGGGAAAGTCCGCGCCCTCGCCCATAAGCACCGTGCTCTGCAAAGGAAGAATCGCGGGAATGGCATCCGTGCAGCCGAAGGTATCGCTGGCACGCACCGCGAAGCCGTCCACGGTGGAGCGGTCAAAATCCGGCACATATTCCGACGCAGCAATGTCCTGCGCCAGAACCCTTCCCATGGCGGCGGACAGGGAAACAATTTCCGACTCCGCCACGGGGGAAAACTCGTCTTGAATCAGCGCCAGAACCTCCTCCGGCGTTTTCACATACAGCATGTCAAACCTCCATGATTATCTTGCCCAGATCCCGGTAATCGTTTCCGGAGAAGTGGGCCACCTCCCGGCGGAAAACGGGAGAATTCAGAATTTCCAGCAGCTTTCGCACTGGAACCGTATCCATGTACTCTTTTTTGATGACGAGATCAAACCGTTCCTCCAGCAGCGGAATGAAATCCATGTTTTCGATCTGCCGGGAAATCCGTTCCGTCCCCACCGCAAGGTCCGCGTCCCCCGCCGCGATGGCGGCAGCCATGGTCAGGTGGGAGCTCATAATCCTGTCATAGCCCCGGATATTGACGGCCGGAATCCCCAGCTTTTTCAGCTGCACATCCAGAAGAATCCGGGCGCTGGAGCCCACCCGGCGGTTCAGGATGGAAAGATCCCCCCGGCGCAGGTCCTGCCAGCCCCGGATATTTTTGGGGTTCCCCTTCTGGACATAGAAGCCCTGGGTGCGGTAGGACACATTGACCAGCGCGGCGGAAACCCCCGGCATAAGGCTGCGGACATAGGACCCATTGTACTCTTCGCCGTCAAACAGGTGGCAGGCTGCCACCTGGATATGATCCTGATACAGCGCCAGCAGTCCTTCAAAGCTGGAAAGATAGGTCCGGCCCGCGTGGATTCCCTCCTGCTGGAGGTAGTTGGCCAGGATATCCAGCACCACATCCTGCCCGGCAATAATCAGCTCCGGCACCCCGTTTTCTTCGGGCGTCAGCAAGGTGGAATGGGTATCGATGCGCTGTACCGGGCGGGTGGAATGCTCATGCCGGGAGCGGGCAATATAGGCGTCCACATCATCCTGGGTAAAGCGCACCTTTCTGCCGATCTTATAGGAATGGATTTCCCCCCGGCGAATCAGGTCGTATATCGTCGATTTGCTGACATGGAGAATGTCGGCAACCTCCTGGGTAGACAGGGATTGATTCTGTGACATCAAATCGCCTCCTCCGGCGCAAAGAAATGGATTTCCTGCGTTTCGTCTATGAGCTTTGCAAAGCAGCCAGTTAAATTGTTGTTTGTATGTTTTTTGCTGTCATTGCGAGCCAGTGCGCACACTGGCGTGGCAATCCCCCAAGGATT
>JBJEYY010000020.1:0-3590 GCA_051887095.1 Faecousia sp.
GGATACTGGACGACAGCCATTTCCCCACCGGCTATGCCAACGGCGCGCTGGAGCACGCGGACGCTTCCCTTTGCCGGCAGAGTCTGGTATCCCGCGTGCTCAGTACTGTGGACGGCGGAGCACGTCTGCATCTGTCCCTTTCGGAGTGTGCGTCGGTACCGGACTGGACGCCCAATCTGATGGAGCAATACTCTGTGGATCCCGCCAAGCTGCGCCATTTTGCAGACGACCGCCTGCTGGGCGTAGCGGCGGTGCGGCTGGGCGGCACCGGCATCGCGGATATTCTGGATCTTTCAGAACAGGTTCAGGCAGGCGAATATGATTTCACCGCCCCGGAGGGGCAGTGGCGAATCTATGCGCTGAATCTGACCCGGAACCGCGGTCCTCACCGCAACTATATCAATATGATGAACAAAGCCTCCTGCAGGGTGCTTCTGGACACAGTGTATGAGGCCCATTGGCAGCACTACCGGGCGGATTTCGGCAAGACCATTGCCGGTTTCTTCTCCGATGAACCGGAAATCGGCAACGGCCATCTCTATGAAAGCGGGAAGCGATTCTGGGAGGTTGAAGATCTCGCCTGGAGCGATGAGGTGGAAGACAAGCTTCGCACCGCTTTCGGACAGAATTTTATAAAATGGCTCCCGCTGCTGTGGGAGCAGGCGTTCGACAGCCGGCAGACGGCCTATGTGCGCGATACCTATATGGATACTGTAACCACAGCTGTCCGTGAGGATTTTTCCGAACAGGTGGGAAACTGGTGCCGCAGCCACGGCGTGGAATACATCGGGCACCTGATCGAGGACAACAACCAGCATCTGCGCTGTGGAAGCTCCCTCGGCCACTACTTTCGGGGACTGGCCGGGCAGGATATGGCCGGCATTGACTGCATCGGCGGGCAGGTTCTGCCGCAGGGAGAGTGGGACGGTCCCTACGGACTGATGGGAGAACACCGAAGCGGCTTGTTTTACCATTATGTTCTGGGGAAGCTGGGCGCCTCCCTCGCCGCCATCGATCCGCGGAAAAAAGGAAGGTGCATGTGTGAGATTTTCGGGAACTATGGCTGGGAAGAAGGCGTACGGCTGGAAAAATATCTTGCCGATCACTTTCTGGTACGGGGTGTGAACTATTTTGTCCCCCACGCGTTCAGCCCGAAAGCCTACCCGGACCCGGACTGCCCGCCCCATTTCTACGCCCACGGTCATAATCCCCAGTACCGCCATTTCGGTGCGCTGATGCAGTACATGGGCAGGCTCAGCCAGCTTTTCAGCGGTGGAAAGCAGGACGCGCCTGTGGCGATTTTGTATACCGCGGAGAGTGACTGGGCCGGAGATTGTATGCATTTGGAGACAGTCGCCCAGCCACTGGCAGAGAATCAGATTGACTACCATTTCATTCCTGCCGACGTTTTTTCCCAGCGGGAAGCCTGGAACACGGAGCTTCGGCATGGACTGCATATCAATGGGCAGCACTACCACGCGCTGCTGATCCCCGGCTGTGATTTTATCCCCGATTCTATCGCGGCGGTGCTTCCGGAATTGGCCGCGTGCGGATGCCCGGTGTTCTTTGCCGGACGCAGGCCGGACTGTGTGGATGGACAGGCGGCAGACCTCTCCCGGTTCCCCATCGAAGATGTGACCACCCTGCCACGGAAACTGAGGGAACTCGGCATCCCAAGCCCCAGGTTGGAGCCGGCGGATCCATTTATCCGCTGTATGCGCTATCAGGCGCAGTCAGAACGGTTTCTTTTCGTCAACGAGGGATCCAAAGCCTACACAGGTGCCATTCGTTTGCCGGTGAAGGGCAGGTGCTGCGCCTACAATGCCTGGGACAATCGGCTGGAGACCGTCGAATCCAGTGCGGAGGAAACCGGCACGGTACTACATGTCACAATCACGCCCGGGAAAAGCCTGGTTGTTCTGTTTGACGATCCGGACGGTTCTGTGCTTCCGCCTGTAGCGGCAGCAGGAATGTGCGAGGCCTGGAACACCGGATGGGTTCGGAGGATTTGCAAGGCCATTGAATACCCTGCGTTCCGGGATCGGGCGGAAATCAGCCTGCCGGATACGCTGGCTTCCGAGCAGCCCCTGTTTTCCGGCTTCGTCCGTTACGAAAAAGACTTCTTCTGGGATAACTCGGGAAAGCAAGCGGTTCTGGAAATCACCGATGCCGGGGAAGCCGTTGAGATGTTTGTCAATGGCCTCAGCCTGGGCATTCAGATTGCCGCCCCCTTCCTCTACGACCTGACCGAAGCCCTGGTGCCGGGCGAAAACCGGATCCACATTGAGGTCGCCACTACCTTGGAGCGGGAAACATCCACGCTTCCGGACATGATCCGGCAATTTCTGAGGCTGGGAGATAAACAGCCCACATGTCCATCAGGGATCAACGGGGAGGTTAGACTATGGAAAAAATAGAGCAATACCGTATCTTTTCTCTCACGCTTCCGGGCCGTCAGGCCGAGGGCCGCTTTTCTCTTGGCGAGGACTGTGCGATGGTTCGGGGCTTTGCCAGCGGGGATGGCCTTGTGACGGTGCGGTTTGCGCCAAAGGAAACCGGCACATGGAGCTTTCAGATCCGTTCCGATGCTTCCGAGGCCTCAGGCAGCTTTCAGTGCGTACCGGCGGGCGAAGGAAACCACGGCCCTGTATCGGTTCGGGGGATGGGTTTCTCTTATGCCGATGGCAAGTGCTTTCTTCCCTTCGGCACGACCTGCTACGGCTGGGCGCACCAGACCGAGGCGTTGCGGGAGCAGACGCTGCAAAGCCTGTCCAAAAGTCCCTTTAATAAGGTACGCATGTGCCTGTTTCCAAAGTATATGGTGTATAACACGGGCGAACCGGAAATGTTCCCTTTCTGCAAGGATTCTCACGGGAAATGGGATATAAGCAGCCCCAATTTCGGTTTTTGGGAGGACTTCGAGGCGCAGCTTCAGGCTCTGGACGAGCTGGGAATCGAGGCGGATCTGATCCTGTTCCACCCTTATGACCGTTGGGGGTTCGCTTCCTTGAGCCGGGAGGAAGGCCTGACCTATCTTGATTACTGTGTCAGCCGTCTATCTGCGTATAAGAATGTCTGGTGGAGCCTGGCAAATGAATACGATCTGCTGCCCGGCAAGACGGAAGCGGATTGGGACGCTTTCGCGGAGCGGATTACTAAGCTGGATGCGGCGGGACACCCGCTGTCCATCCACAACTGCTGCCAGCCCTATCCAAACAGGGACTGGATGACCCACTGCTCCATTCAGTCAAATCTCTGCCGCCAGACCCTCACCTGGGGATGGGCGTACCAAAAGCCGGTGCTAATCGACGAGTGCGGCTATGAAGGAAATATCGAATTTACCTGGGGCAACCTCTCCGCCTTTGAGCTGGTAAACCGCTTCTGGACCACGGTGTGCTGCGGCGGCTGGTGTACCCACGGGGAAACCTTTTACCGCGAGGACGAAGTGCTGTGGTGGGGCAAGGGCGGAACACTGTGGGGAGAAAGCCCGGCGCGGATCGGTTTTTTGCGGGCGCTTTTAGAATCTCTTGGGGAACCTCCCGTGCCGGTAATGGCAGCGCTGCCCACCAATCCCAACGGTGCGGAGCAAA
>JBJEYY010000021.1:0-3590 GCA_051887095.1 Faecousia sp.
TTCCCTCTAACCGGGGGATTGCCACGCCAGTGTGCGCACTGGCTCGCAATGACAGTATTTTTTCCGTGTGCGCACGCATAAACAACAATTTGTCGTTCTGGGGATCGAGGGCGCAGTCATGGGGCCTCAGTCCTCGGGGGTGAGCTTGACCCGGTTCAGGCGGAAGGCCACGGAGGATTTCAGGTATTCCAGATACCCTTCGTCCTGGCACATGGCCTTGCTGGGGGTGTCGGACAGCTTGGCTACGGGCCGGCCGTTGACGTATTGCAGCTTGATGACGATGTTCAGGGCGGTTTCCGCGGTGTCGTTGGAGCAGAAGGTGCCGATGCCGAAGGAAACCTTGGTCCGGTCCTTGAAGTAGTCGTTCAGGTGCTGGGCCCGATCAAAATCCAGACTGTCGCTGAAAAGCAGCTGCTTGGTCCGGGGGTCCACGCCGTATTTCTCGTAGTGGGAGATCATCTTCTCACCCCATTCGTAGGGGTCGCCGCTGTCGTGGCGGACGCCGGAGTAGTTGTTCACCATGGAGCGGTTGAAGTCCAGCAGGAACAGGTCCGTGGTGACGGTATCGGTAAGGGCGGTGCCGTTGTCGCCGTCGTACTCGTTGTACCAATCCTTCATGGCGTAGTAGTTGGTGTAGGCCAGGGGGATGGAGTCGATGCCCTGGTACATCTGGACAAATTCGTGGGCGTAGGTGCCGATGGGCTGCAGATTGTATTTCTTCGCCAGGTATACGTTGGAGGTTCCCACACAGTTGCGGGTTTCCGTGGCCAGCCGCTTCACCACCACGTCCTCCCACTCCCGGGACAGCCGCCGGCGGCAGCCGAATTCCGCGAATTTGAAGGTGTATTTTCCCGACTGGAAATCGGCGATTTTCCGGTTCAGCTTCTCCTCGGCGCTGCGGCGCAGGGCTTCATAGTCGAAGTTCATGCGGAAATAGACCTCGTTGATGATTTCCAGCAGGTAGATTTCAAACTGCATGGCGGAAAACAGGGGGCCCTTCACCACCACGGTGAGCTTCCCGTCCTCGGTTCTGCCGGTGGTCACATACTCCCGGATGGGGTGCCACAGCCTTAAGAATTCCACATAGTCGTTCTTGATGAACCGGATGGAGCGCAGATAGTCAAGCTCCTCTTTGGTAAAGCGCAGGGTGCACAGGTGGTCGATCTGGGCGTTGATTTCGCGGAGCATTTCCGGAGTGAACACCACGCCCTCATTGCGGCATTTGAAGTGGTATTCGCCGCACAGGTCGGTGTGCTTATGGAAGATGACCTGGTCCATGTTGAATTTGTACAGGTCGGTGTCCAGCAGGGAGGTCACAATGGGTTCCAGTTTCATAGAGATAACCTTCTTTGATGGGTTTTGTAGTGGATAATTGTTGTTTAGCGCACTAAAAAAGAACTGTCATTGCGAGCCAGTGCGCACACTGGTGTGGCAATCCCCCGGTTGAATGGAACTAGGTAACGATTACCACCAAAAATCGCAATAATCCTCTTTTTCTGGGAACGTTTCGATACATTTCCCCTCTAACCGGGGGAGTGCCACACCAGTGTGCGCACTGGTTCGCAATGACAGGTAATTTGTAACGCGCACTTACAAACAACAATTGATCGAATTGTTTTTCAAAGCACTTTCAGATGCTGCCGGTTTCCTGTTGGGCCTGGGATTCCAGGACGATTTGGCGGAGCTGGGGGTACTTGTCCCAGAGCCTGGGGTTGGTATGCTGCTTCCAGCTTTCGAAATCGTCCTGCAGGAAAAACTGCCGCATCTGGGTGGCGGAAATGTCGATGGTTTTGGGAATGTACAGCTCGGAGATGGTGAGGCCCGCCACGCCGTCGAACCAGTCCAGGCGCCGGGACTCCTTGCCGGAAACCAGCAGGTCCGGCATGGCCCCGAACCGTTCCAGGACATTGCGCAGTACATACTCCCCCCAGCGGGAATTGTTGCCCACGCCGATATCCGGCAGGGGGAACACCCGGATGGAATCGCCGAACACCGCGCGGAGCATTTCTTCCCGGATTTCATAGGAAAAGGGGTTTTTGCTGGTGAGAGATTCCTGGGAGGAGCCTACGAAAATACCCACCTGTTCGCAAAGATGCAGGGTGGTATTCACCATTTTCTCGTGGCCTGCGTGGATGGTCTGAAACCTGCCCACCAGGATTCCCAGCTTGTAGGGCTTGTCCATGGGTTACGCCTCGGGGAGGTGGGGGTCAAAGGCGGGCATCAGCCGCAGTTTGAAGAGATTCCGCTTGTGGAGCGTGTCGATCCGCTCCTTGTGGGCCTGGTTTTCAATCCGGCCGGTGCGGATGTACCGGTCCAGCTCGGCATAGGTAAAGCCCAGGTTCTCCTCGTCGGTTTTGCCGCAGAGGCCGTCAATGGGCACCTTGTCCACCAGCACGTCGGGCAGCCCCAGCGCCCGGCCCACCGCCTTCACCTCCTGCACCGTCAGGTGGGAGCAGGGACTGAAGTCTCCCGCCGCGTCGCCGTAGCGGGTGGAGTAGCCCACGAAGTCTTCGGACAGATTGCAGGTATTGGCTACCCGCCCATTGAAGCTCTGAGCCACGGCGTAGAGGGTGGACATCCGGATTCTGGGGGGCAGGTTGGTACGGCTCTGGGCGGACAGCTCGAAGGGGATGCTGCGTTTCAGGCCTTCCACCGCGTCCTGAATGTTGACCACGAAATGCCGGATGCCCAGATGCTCCACCAAGAGCTTCGCCATGTCGATATCCGCCTGCTCCCCGCAGGGCATCAGCACGCCGATGACCCGGTCCGTTCCCAGAGCCTCGGCGCAGAGGGCCGCCACCACAGAGCTGTCCTTGCCACCGGAGATGCCCACCACGGCGCAGCAGTCCGGGCCGTTCTCCGCAAAGAAATCCCGAATCCAGGCTATACAATCGTTTTTTACCTTAACCGCGTCAAACATAGCAGGTCCCCCATAATCAGTTCAAAATGTCGATCTGGCAGCTGGCCATGGTGGCGATGGCCGCGTCATGGGACTGCGGGGTAACTCCCGCGCAGCAGGAGGCGTCCACGCTGATCCGCTTCTCCGGGAAGTGGGCCTTCAGCAGCAGGGCGTTGGACACCACGCAGATGTCCGTGCACAGTCCCACCAGCTCGATGGAAAAATCCTCTTCTCCGGCTTTTTCCCGGAGAACACCGGGAAGAGCGGTGCTGCCGAAGGTGGGCTTTTCCACGGCGGTGTAGCCCCGCATTTCCAGAGCGGCGGCCACGGCTCTGTCCAGGGCCCAGCCCGGGGTGCCCTGGATGCAGTGGGGCACCGGCAGCTTCTTCCCCTCGGCGGTGTCCATGTAATTTTCATGGTGGGTATCGAAGGTGGCGATGAGCTCGCCGTCGAAGCCCTCGATTTTGCGCACCACATTGGGCACAATGGACATTGCCTCCGGGGACCCCAGCGCTCCGTCCACAAAATCCTTCTGCATATCCACAACGATCAGGAATTTTTTCATGGCAGTTCCTCCCTGCAAATCTGTTTTCTTTCCACAGTATATCATATTCCACGGGTTTTTCAACTAAGGGGGAAAGATAAATTGTTGTTTGAAAGGGTGCGTTGCAAATTACCTGTCATTGCGAAC
>JBJEYY010000022.1:0-3589 GCA_051887095.1 Faecousia sp.
GGACTGGTTCGCAATGACAGAAAATTTGAAACGTATAGTGTAAACAACAATTTATCTGACTGATGCCGATTGCATGCGTTCATAATGCTGTGTCCCAAAATCCCTTGACAGGGGAGAGTCTAATGTGTTAGTATAAACGTGTACTAATTCGTTAGACCTTTGAGGGGGAAGTACGATGAGCGTGCCGAAGATTTTTGAGAGTGAGTACCGATTCTGCCTGATTCTGTGGGAGCGGGAGCCCATCCGGAGCACGGAGCTGGCTAAGCTCTGTGCCGAAAAACTGGGCTGGTCCAAAACCACCACCTACACGGTCATCAAGCGGCTGGGGGAGCGGGGGGTGCTGAAAAACGAGAACGCCGTGGTCACCTCCCTGGTCAGCAAGTCGGAGGCCCAGGTCAGTGAGCTGGAGGAGATGATGGAGAAGCGGTTTGAAGGGTCGCTCCCGGCTTTTATCGCCGCTTTTGGGAAAAAACAGGCCCTGACGGAGCAGCAGATTCAGGAGATCCGGCGGATCATCGAGGAATAGAAGGTTCCCATGGAAGCGCTGTTTCTGCAAATCGCAAACCGGAGCCTAACCGCCGGGTGGCGCATCTGCGGCCTGTTCATTGGCATTGGGAGCGTCGAATTCTGACGAAAGAAACCGGATTTTGTCCGTAGACACAAAACCTCCCTCCGTGAGATAATCATGGTAAACTGGAGAGGAGTTTTTTATGGAAAGTGCGGTCAATGAGGCGATTCGTTATGCGCTGATGCTCACCAGGCACATCCGGAAGGGGGATCTCCCCGCGGCTATTCTGATCATTCTCATTGAGCTGGGCTTCTGTCCTCAGAGCGATGGCTTCGGCCATCTGCGAAAGTCCATTTATCAGAAGTGCCGGGATCCGGATCAGCGGTTTTCGGAGCTGTACGCGGCTGTTGGCCGGATGTACGTGCCGGAGGTAGGCAGCTTCCAGGTGGAACAGGCCATCCGCAGCGCCATCGGCTCCGCCTGGGAGTCGGGACGGGAGGAGCCCTGGGACGTGTTTTTCCCCAGAGATCGGGAGGGAAAACGGAAAAAGCCCACCAACGGCGAGTTTATCTCCAGGCTTGCCTGTGTGCTGGAGCTGTGGAGCAGCTGCGAGGACCTGTGAAATCACCAACGCCCCTGCCGGGTTCTCCGGCAGGGGCATAACTGCGCACGGGATGATCGACAAGAAACTGGGATGCGGTAAATTGGGAGTTTGTAAATAAAACGCTGTCATTGCGAGCCAGTGCTCACACTGGCGTGGCAATCCCCCGGTTGAACGGAATCAGGTAACGACTACCACCAAAAAATCGTAACGTTGCCCCACTCTGTAGGGCAATTGTCGATACATTTCCCTTCTAAGTAAGGGGATTGCCACACCAGTGTGCGCACTGGTTCGCAATGACAGGTAATTTGGGACGCATCCCTACAAACAACGATTTTCCTTTCTTCCTTTCGAGACGCAGGCTATTGTTCCGGGGCGGGGAGAATCTCAGCGGTGAGGGCGGAGATTTCGTAGGCGGTTTTCTGCAGGGAGCCCTCCTCGGTGAGTTTGGTATAGATCCGGCTTTGCAGGCGGCCGGTGAGGCGCAGACAGTCCCGGGTGTGGCATCGGGAAACCTCCTGGGCTGTCCGGCCCCAGAGAATGCAGGGCAGGTAGTCCGAGCGCTGGAAGGCCCGGGGGACAGCCAGCATTACGTCGCAGATCTCCCGGCCCAGAGGGGTGCGCCGGAAGGTGGGCTCCCGGCACAGAAAGCCCTCCAGGGTGACCTGGTTTATGGGCTCCCCGTCCTGGAGCGCCAGGTCGGTGGCAAATACGAAAATCAGCAGATGGCGCTGCCCGTCGCTGCGCAGATTGTGGGAGCGCACCTGGCCGGTAACAGACAGAAGCGACCCTTCCTCCAGGGGCGTGGCTTCCAGAAGGGCCTCCGGGGCTACAATGGGCAGGGTGTCCACCGCCGAGGACAGCCGGGGCACCTCCAGATAAAAGCGGAAAAACCGTTTTCCATGGTTTTCGTGGGAAAACCGGGGGGCTGACGCCAGCGTTCCCCGGAGGGTTACCTGATTCGTGATTTGTTCCATAGTACCACCTCATAGCCGAATGTATGGTACAGGCTATGCGGCGGGAGGCGGATTGAGAACCGGCGGATACAGCTATATTTATCAAGCGCTCTGCCAAGGCGGGGATGTTTGGCAACGATAAATTGTTGTTTGAAAGGGTGCTTTGCAAATTACCTGTCATTGCGAACCAGTCCGCAGACTGGTGTGGCAATCCCCCGGTTAGAGGGAAAATGTATCGATAAGTGCCCTGGAAAACGGAGATTGTTACGGTTCTTGGTGGTAATCGTTACCTGGTTCCATTCAACCGGGGGATTGCCACGCCAGTGTGCGCACTGGCTCGCAATGACAGCGCATAATTTACAAACAACAATTGATCGGCCTTTCGTTTGAAGCGGGGGAGGGAGAAAAACAGCGGCCGCGTTTGGCGGCCGCTGATGGGGGGTGGTTACTGAATGTGGGTATGATTGCTGATATGATCCTGGCAGTAGCAGTAGTAGCCCTTGCACCGGGAGCAGTAGCGGAATTCCAGCTCCGGGTCGGATACGTCCGTCCGTCCGCAGACGGTGCAGCGGTGTAGGTAGGGGGCCTTGGGCTGGGCGGTGGAGGCCTCGTAGGAGGGAGCACCGTTGAAGGGGATTACCTTGGCCCGGGGGGCGGAGGAGGCGGTGCGTTTTCCGCGGTGGAACAGCCGCCGGGCGTTGAGGCGCCAGGACATGGGGATCACATTGGCCACATCCTTTCCGAAGAACAGGAAGTAGTTGGCCAGGGCTACCAGGGGGAAGAGGTTGTAGGGGAAGTAGAACACGGGCACCGACAGCTGGATTACGTTGATGAGGGTAATGGCCAGGTCAAACAGGGCGAAGAGCCAGGCTTTGATGGGGATGATGAAAAAGAGCAGGAAGTGGGCGTCGGGATACAAGGTGGCGTAGGCCAGGAACAGGCTCATGTTCAGGTAGTTCACCGAGGCGTTGCAGGGGAAGATCAGACAGTAAATATCCATCAGCAACAGGCCCGACAGATAGAACAGGTTGAACCGGAAGGTTCCCCACTGGTTCTCAATGGCCCGGCCCAGGGAGAAGTAGCATAATAGGCCAATGGCGGTGTAGAGAAGGTTGCCTCCGTTGTAGGTCAGGGCATAGGTAAATAGCCGCCACACCTGGCCCTGCAGAATCAGGGTCCGATTGAAATAGAGGACATTATACAGCACGGTATTGCGGGTGATCTGGGTCATCAGGTACACCACGGCGCTGCCCACGCAGATATACAGCATCAGGTTGGGAATGCCCTTGTTCCGGTTGCGGTAGCACAGCCGGTCAAATTCCTTGCGCAGATTTTTCAATTGCAGTCAACTCCTAAAGCTTTCTGGGGCTATTTTATCAGCATGCACGCAAAAAGTCTATAGCGGAATTGTAAACGATGCGCGCAAGGTTGATACCTGCACCGGAAAAAATCTTCGGGAAGCTTGGGAGGTGTATGTGCTAAAATGATGTGAACCAAAAAAAGATGAGAAGTCATCCTCGATGT
>JBJEYY010000023.1:0-3575 GCA_051887095.1 Faecousia sp.
TCAGTGCGCCAAACAACAATTTTGCTGAGCAGCTGAGGAAGGCCGATAAGCACATTTCACAATAACCGAAGGGCGTTATTTCACATCATAAGAGGATAGACTATGATTCAGCTTAAGCGTCTGTTATGCAGCATCCTTTGTATTTTCGTGTTATTATCGATTGCCGGCTGCGGTCAGGCAGAAAGCACGCCCACGCAGACAACTGCGGTCCCAACAGAGCAGACACAGGCAGCCGTGGACGGCTATCTTGCCATGGCGCAGGGCTATATCGACAAGGAAGATTTTGATTCTGCCATTGCCGTATTGGAGCAGGCGAAAAGGATCTGCCAGGATGGGCGCATCGGGGAAATGCTGCTTCAGATTGAGGAGCTTCGCGCCACTGCTCTGGATGTGGTGGTCAGTGTTGACAGCAGCGGTCTGAAATCCGGCACAGTGGAAATCCACAGTGTTACGGCATCGCAGCGCCATGACGGCTTTGTGAGATTCGTTATTGACTACACCGCAACAGAGGGCATGTACTTTCAGGTGGAAGGTGTGAGGCTGGACTATACCGGCGTTTTTCGCACGACCGGAATGCGGGATAGCTTCCGCTTTGAAATTGCCGCGGAAGAACTTCGGTCCATCGGCCGGGAAATTCAGGTGAGGATCGCCCAGAGCAGCAGCGACATGTTCGTCATGGGGTGTGTGGTCAACTGGCCGGGAGAGTCCAAGTCCCCGGCTGTGGAGATCCCTCTGCGGCAGGGCTCCCTCTCGGGTCTTGGCGGCTGTGAGATCCTGGGTGTCAGCGTTCACGCGCTGGACGAGACCCGGTTTTATTATAATGTGGATTATACCGCCCCCTGGCCCGGTATGTTTGTGACAGTCAGCGCAGGAGACGAAGAACCCTTCTATTACGGATACACGGACAAGGGGCGGCGGCAGTTTGCCTTTATCGCGGATCGGTCCGCAATTGAGGCTTCCGGTGTGCTCTGCCTGACCATCCGGGAGAATGAAAAGTCACAAAGCGGTGCGGCTGTGGAAATGCACCTGGGCGACTACGAATTGCCTCCTGCGGCAAAACCCGCCCCGGCGAAGCCTGCCCGGGAACTGGATTACGCTGTCTGGAACAGGCTTTCAGGCGAAAGCTATCAGATCTCCAGCTGTACAGCGCAGCTGCTGGGCAATGGATTTGTCCACTATAAAATCGAATATGACGCGGTTGAGGGCGTTGGCGCCGGGGCACATGGTTTCGCCGGCGGCTGCACGAAGAGCTATCCCGTCCTTGGTGTGGATGGTGCGGCATCCGGCACAGCGGAGATCTATGTTCCCCTGGAGGATATTCAGGATTCCAATGAAGTGATTGTTGCGTTCGACAATGCTGCATCGCCGGGATATTATGAGCTGAATATATCCAACATCTGGCTCAATGCCGTTACGGAAGGCAGCCCTGTGGGAGAGGCTGTGGAGCTTCCCTTTGATGTGAACGGAAACCCTGACGAGGAGCGCTACGCATTCCATAGCTGCACTGCCCAGCGTCTGGACAATGGCTATATCCGTTTTTCCATCTGCTATGATTCTCCGGAGCATCTGCTGGGAAGGATATGGTACAATTCCACACGCTATGCGGGCTTCAGCAGCGGAGCGAAGGCAGGCAGCCGGAGCGTGGTGATGGATATTCCCGCGGATGACATCAGGCGCAGCGGTGACCTTAGCTTCCTGCTCAATCTGTATTTGGACAAAAACGGTAAATCCCATCTGATGGATGTAAATATCGATGCCTCCTGCGTGCTTGGAGATCTTGGTTAATTGACAACGTGCTTATCGGGTTAACTCAGCAAAACGACAAATTGGGAGTTTGTCGGTTATACGCTGTCATTGCGAACCAGCGCGCACGCTGGTGTGGCAATCCCCGGTTGAATGGAACCAGGTAACGATTACCACCCAAAACCATAACGATCCCCGTTTTTCTTGGTTCTTTACGATACGTTTCCCCTCTAACCGGGGGATTGCCACGCCAGTTTGCGAACTGGCTCGCAATGACAGCATATTTTTTCGTGTGCGCTTACAAACACCAATTTTCCGATCAGCTGCGGAAAGCCGATAAGCACAATTTACAAAATACTTGTAAATCCTTCCTGATGTGGTATAATTATTCCATAAGAATGCCCGGACGGGTAATTCACGGTTCCGTCCGGTGGGATTGAGAGAACGGAGGAAGGGTTATGTTTCGAAACAGCGGAAAGAAGATCACGGTTGTGGCAAGGATTCTGTTCTGGCTGAATCTGGTTCTGGCGCTGGCCGCGGCGGTGGCTGCGGTGTGCTTTGTATTCAACCGGTACGGTGTGGAGATGGCTGTGATGGCCGGACTGGCAGCTGCCGCGGCGGTGGTCTGCTATATGCTGGTGACCTATGTCTGGGTGCTGCTTCTGCACGGCTTTGGAGACCTGGTCCAGAGCAATGTGGAGATGCGCCGGGCCCTGGCCGAAAACCGGCGGACTCCGGAGCGGCCTGCCTATGTACCCCCCGCGGCGCCTCGGAGTGAACGCGCTCCGGTGCCCGAGCCTCCGGTGGAGGACTGGTCGGATCTGGATGCCCCGGAACCCGCCCGCCCGGTGAACGTCCCTGCCCCGCCTGCCCGGGAGAGCGCTCCCAAGCCCGCAGTGCCCCAGCCCCCGGCGCCCCGGCCTGCCGCCTACGGAATGGTGTACTGCCGCCGCTGCGGTGCGAAGCACGAGCCCGGTGTGGCCCGCTGCCGCTACTGCGGCACGCCGCTGTATTGAGGCAGCGCTCCGGGAAACCCTGGTATTACTCCGGGAGAAGACATATTGTTGTTTGGCGAATATATGCTGTCATTGCGAGCCAGTGCGCACACTGGCGTGGCAATCCCCCGGTTAGAGGGGAAATGTACCGACAATTGCCCTGAAGAGTGGGGAACGTTGCGATTTTTGGTGGTAATCGATACCTGGTTCCATTCATCCGGGGGATTGCCACACCAGTCTGCGGACTGGCTCGCAATGACAGAAAACTTGTGGCGCACACCTACATACAACAACTTGTCGTTCCGCTGTGGTTTTCTGACTGGGTTTTATACGAATCAACGCCCCTGCCGTTTGGCAGGGGCGTTTGGATTACTCTTCGAGAAGGGCGATGTGGACGGTGTCCAGCTGGGATTTGTCCACGGTGGTGGGGGCGCCCATCATCAGGTCCTGGGCGTTCTTGTTCATGGGGAAGGTGATGACCTCCCGGATGCTCTCCTCACCGGTGAGCAGCATGATCAGACGGTCCACACCGGGAGCCGCGCCTGCGTGGGGAGGCGCACCGTAGGTGAAGGCGTTGTACATGGCGGGGAACTTGGCCTTCACATCCTCCTCGCCCAGGCCCACCATCTGGAAGGCCTTGACCATGATCTCGGGATCGTGGTTGCGCACCGCGCCGGAGGCGGATTCGTAGCCGTTGACCACCAGGTCATACTGGTTGGCATTGATGGCCAGAAGCTTCTCGGTGTCGCCTTCGGCATCCAGCAGGGCCTGCAGGCCGCCCTGGGGCATGGAGAAGGGGTTGTGGCAGAACTCCAGCTGGCCGGACTCCTCGCCGAT